>JBAPMW010000396.1:0-8780 GCA_049278815.1 Hyphomicrobiaceae bacterium | reverse complement strand
GTCTCGGCCAGCAGGGCGGCATCCTCGACCGAGCGGGCAAACACGCCCACATGGTCGAGCGCGCGCGACAGGATGAGCGCGCCGCTGCGCGGGATCAGGCCGTGCGTCGGCTTGAAGCCGACGACGCCGCAGAAGGAGGCCGGGCGGATCACCGACCCGTTGGTCTGCGAGCCGATGGCGCCCGGCACCATCAGCGCCGCCACCGCCGCCGCCGAGCCAGAGGACGAGCCGCCCGGCGTGCGCCCGGGGTCGTGCGGGTTGCGGGTCTTGCCGGGGGTGAAATAGGCGTACTCGGTGGTGACGGTCTTGCCCAGGATCACCGCGCCGGCCGCGCGCAGCATGGCCACCGCGGCGGCATCGCGACGCGGCGTGCGGCCCGCCCACAGGGGCGAGCCGAGCTCGGTGGGCAGATCGCCGGTGTCGAAGATGTCCTTTATCCCGATGGGAATGCCGTGCAGCGGGCCGGTCGCCTTGCCCTCCTTGCGATGGTCATCGGCCGCCCCGGCCTGCCGCAGGGCGTGATCGCGATCGAGAATGGCCCAAGCCTGCACCGGCCCATCGACCTCGTCGATACGCTGGAGACAGGCCGACACCAGCTCGGCCGACGTGACGCGTCCTTCGCGCACGTCGGCCGCCGCCTCGGTGAGAGTGAGCGAGCACAGGCTCATCCAGCGTCGTCCTCGGGCACGGCCCTCTCTCAGCGGTTCCCGTACAGCACATCCGGCAACCACAGCGCAATGCCGGGAAAGATGTAGACCAGCACCATGGTGATGAACACCATGAACACGTACGGCAGCGCGCCGGCGAAAATATCGGTCAGCTTCACATGCGGCGGCGCCACCCCCTTGAGATAGAACGCCGCCATGGCCACCGGTGGTGTGTTGAAGGCGGTTTGCGTGTTGAGCGCGACCAGGATGCCGAAGAACACCGGATCGATGCCGAAATTATCGAGCAGCGGCAGGAAGATGGGCACGAAGATGATGATGATCTCCGTCCATTCCAGCGGCCAGCCGAGCAGGAAGATGATGGTCTGCGTCAGAATCAGGAACGTCGTCGGCGACAGGTTCATTCCCAGAATGAAGCTTTCCACCACGCCCTGTCCGCCCAGCAACGCGAAGACGGAAGAGAACGTCCAGGAGCCGATGAACAAGTAGCAGACCATCGCTGTGGCGCGCGCGGTCAGGTATACGGACTCCTTGAGCATCTCGTAGTTCAGCGCCCTGTAGGCCGCCGCCAGAACGATGCCGCCGAGCGCCCCGATAGCAGCAGCTTCCGTTGGTGTCGCCAGGCCGAAGAGAATGGCGCCCAGGACTGACACGATCAGGATCGCCAGCGGAAAGAACGAGGTGGCGAGCGCCCACAGGACCTGAGTGAAAGGAATATCGGTCTGCTCTTTTGGCAGCTTGGGAGCCAGGGCCGGATTGAGGATCGACCGCATGACCACGTAGGTGATGTAAAAGCCGGTCAGCAGAAATCCCGGCAGAAACGCGGCTGCGTAGAGCTTTACCGGCGAGACACCAGCCGTTGCACCGTAAACGATCAAGAGAATGCTCGGCGGGATGAGGATGCCGAGACACCCGCCCGCACACACCACACCGGCCGACAGCTTGACGTCGTAGCCGGCGCGCAGCATGGCGGGGAAGGCGAGCAATCCCATCAGCGTCACCACCGCACCGACGATGCCGGTTGCGGTCGCAAACATCGCGCACGTGACCAGCGTTGCCACGGCGAGCGCGCCCGGCACGTTCTTCATCGAGATTTGAAGAGAGCGGAACAGTCGGTCGAGAATACTGGCTCGCTCGACCAGATAGCCCATGAACAGGAAAAGCGGCACCGCCGTCAGCACGTCGTTGGAGCTGACCTCGAAGGTCTTCTGCACCAGCAACGTGAAGATGCGGTTGTTGAAGAATTCCTGGCCGGGCACGTAGTACGCGTAGAACCCGAAAGCCACCCCCATCGCCATCAGGGTGAAGGCGATCGGGAATCCGAGCATGATGATGAAAATAAAGAGAAACAGCATCGACAGGCCGATTTGCGGGTCGGTCATTGTCCGGCCTCCCTGTGCTCGGGAAGGGACGGCACAACCTCGCCGCGCTCGCGCTGAAGTTGCTGCTCGCGGATAATCATGCTTTCCGTCTCCTCCACGTCGTGCAGGCGCTGCGGCCACGCGCCGAGGCGGATGCACAGAACGCAGCGGATGACCTCGGCGATACCCTGAAGCAGCAGCAGTACGCCGGTCACAGGAATGAGTGTCTTGAGCGGGAAGACGGGTATTCCTGCGGGACTGAAGATGCTGACCTCGAGGAAGCGAATGGAGAACGCGGCGTACGACCAGCCCGAGTAGATGAAGGCAACGACCGCGGGAAGAAAGAAGACCACGTAGAGCAGCAGATCCATCATCGCCTGCGTGCGCGGCCGCCAGGAGCGGTAGAACACGTCGGCGCGCACATGGCCATTGCGACTGAGGGTGTAGGAGCCCGCCATCAGAAACAAGGCGCCGTAGGTGATGTAGCTGAAGTCGAAAGCCCAGGTCGTCGGTGCGCGCAACACGTAGCGCACGAACACCTCATAGCTGACACCCAATGTAAGCACCAGGATCAGCCAGCCGAAGGCCTTGCCCACCCAGGCGCTGAGGGCGTCGATGAAGAACAGGAAACGGGTCATGCTCTGGTGATCCGCGGTCGGTGGCGCATTTCATTCTCCCCCATTCGTAGTTTGGGCGGCGCACGTCTGCGCCGCCCTTGCCGCGTGCGGTCGGCAACCCGAGGTCAGAGCTTGAGGACGCCCGGGAAGTGGTGGTTGAAAGCGCCCTTGTAGTCGGTCGCGTTCATCATGGTGTAGAACACCACGCGCCGTACCCAGGCTTTCTGGGATTCTATCACCTTCTTGCTGAAGTCGTCCGTAAGCACCTTTGCGGTGACCCCATCCCAGGCCTTGATCTGGGCGTCGAACACGCCCTGGGGCGTGTGGAATACGTTGACCTTATCCTTCGTGATCAGCTCCTGCAGGTCCTTCGAGTAGTAGTCGTAGGCCTTCCACTCGTTGGCGGAGGAGACGGCCTCGGCGCCGTACTGCAGGATCGCCTGCTGCTCTTTCGGCAGGGCGTTGAACTTGGTCCTGTTGAACATGATCTCGAAGTACTCGGTCGCCTGGTGATGGCTGCCCATCATGTAGTTCTTGGCCACGTCCTGGGCGCCGAAGCGGCGGTCGGAAGTGGGATTGTTGTACTCGAAACCCTCGATCACGCCGCGCTCCATGGCGGGCACGATCTCGCCGCCGGGGAGCTGGGCAACCGAGGCGCCCATCGCCTGGAACAGATCCGCCGCCAAGCCGACCGTACGGTATTTCAAGCCCTTGAGCTGGTCTGCCGACGTGATTGGATTCTTGAACCAGCCGAGCGGCTGGGTCGGCATCGGCATGGCGAAGAAGCTCTTGATGTTGACCCTCATGATCTTGGTCTGCAGCTCTTCGAACAGCTCCTTGCCGCCGCCGTTGTAGATCCAGCCCAGACCTTCGTTGGCGTTGAAACCGAACACCGGGCCGGTTCCGAACAGGGAGGCGGCCTTGTGCTTGCCGTACCAGTAGACGGTGACCGTGTGCGCTGCGTCGATCTGGCCTCCGTGCACGCCGTCGAACACCTGGAAGGGATGGACTACGGACCCGCCGACCAGATAGTCGAGCTTGAGCCGCCCGCCACCCATCTCGTTGACGCGCTTGACGTAGTCCTCGGCCATCTCGTTGAAGACGTCCGCCTTGCCCCACGAGCCCTGCATCTTGAAGGTAGCTGTCTGTGCGCGGCTCACCTGCGGCATCGCCACGGTGCCGAGGGTTGCGGCACCGGCGGCAACCGCGCCGGTCTTCAGGAACCTGCGGCGCGAGACGGGCTTCGTATTGCTGCTCATTCTTTCCTCCTCCTTGAGTGCGTCCTCAAAGCTCTTAATGGTCCGACGCGTCGGACGTCGTTTTTTTTAGTGGCATACCACGTCCCGTGCCGGCAAGGGAACGGGCGTTTTTGTCCATTGGTTCACGGTCATTCGGCCGCATGGCGCGGGCACAACCCAGAGTCGCGCTGCGGCAAGCCGCGACCCGCCCACAGGTTGAGCGCTGTCCGCAAATCGACGAGGACGAAGCGGCAAGAGTGGAGGAGACGCGGGGCGTGCCGCAAGCTAGACTTTGGGCGACGCCCCGGCACGGGTTGCGGCGGCGGAGACGTTGACGAGCGGGCCGCCTGTGCCGCACATGGGACGATACGGTGCAACCGCACTCGACGGGCCAACGCGGCGCGTGCCAAGTGCAGAACCGGTCCCACCGCCGCCCGAAGAGGTCCAACGGCCAGAACAACAACCGGCAACAACGGGGAGAACCATGCTGCAGCTCGTGCCGGCGCTCGACCGCCTGGGAACCGAATCCGCCTTCGAGGTGCTGGCGCGGGCCGAGGCGCTGCAACGCCAGGGAAAATCGATCGTTAACCTTGGCATCGGCCAGCCCGACTTCAAGACGCCCGCGCACATCGTCGAGGCCGCCGTCAAGGCGCTCCGCGACGGCCACCACGGCTATACCCCGGCGCAGGGAATCGTCCCACTGCGCGAGGCGGTGGCGCGCGACCTCAAGCGCCGCCATGGCGTCGATGTGCCCCCCGACACCATCGTGATCTGGCCGGGTGGGAAGCCCACCATGTTCTTCTCGATCCTCATCTTCGGTCAGCCCGGCGCCGAGATCCTCTATCCCGATCCCGGCTTCCCCATCTACCGCTCCATGATCGAGTACACCGGCGCCACGCCGGTCCCGATCGTGCAGAACGAGGCCAACGCGTTCAGCTTCACCGCCGACCAGGTGCTGTCGCTCATCACCCCCAGGACCAGCCTCATCATCCTCAACAGCCCCGGCAATCCCTGCGGCGGCGCGGCCAGGAAGGAGGAGATCGAGAAGCTCGTCGCCGGCCTGGAGCGGTTCCCCAACGTGGCGGTGATGTCGGACGAGATCTACAGCCAGATGCTCTACGGCGGGCGCGAGCACACGAGCTTCCTGCGCTATCCCTCCATCAGGGACCGGCTGATCATGCTCGACGGCTGGTCCAAGACCTACGCCATGACGGGCTGGCGGCTCGGCTTCTCGGTATGGCCGAAGGCGCTGGTGGAGAAGGTGGTCCGGTTGGCCGTCAACTGCCATTCCTGCGTCAACGCCCCGACGCAATACGCCGGCATCGCCGCGCTCGACGGCCCCCAGGACGAGGTGCACAAGATGGTGGCCGCGTTCGACGAGCGCCGCCGCACCATCGTGCCGCTCCTGAACCAGCTGCCGGGCGTCACCTGCCTCGATCCGGGCGGGGCGTTCTACGTCTTTCCCAACATCGGCGGCACCGGCATGGACTCGCGCACCCTGCAGAACCGCATGCTGGAGGAGGCCGGCGTCGCCACCGTCTCCGGCACCAGCTTCGGCATCCACGGCGAGGGCTACATCCGCTTCTCCTACGCCAACTCGGTGGAGAACATCCGCGAGGCGGTGGGGCGGATTGCGGGGTTGCTGCGGGGGTAGTGAGGCCGAAACGGGGTCAGACCCCTCGCCACTACGCTGTAAATTCATACTCAGGCGGGCGCGAGGGGTCTGACCCCGTCACCTACGTTGAGGAGGCACACCCATGCAGCAGCTTCTGGGGCGCACCGGAGAGATCGCCGTCCGGCTCAAGGCGCGCGGAGAGACGGTCGCGATCGCCGAATCCTCCGCGGGTGGGCTGATCGCCGCGGCGCTCCTGGCGATGCCCGGTGCGTCGGCGTACTTCGTGGGCGGTGCGGTGGTCTACACGCGCCAAGCCCGGCGCGCCTTGTTGGGGATTCCCGACGAAGCCATGGAGGGCCTGCGCGCATCCACCGAGCCCTACGCTGAGCTGCTCGCCCGCACCGTGCGAGACTGCCACGGCGCCACCTGGGGCCTCGCCGAGACAGGCGCGACCGGCCCCACCGGCAATGCCTACGGCGACGCCCCTGGCCACGCCTGCATTGCCGTCGCCGGGCCGGCCGGACGCGTGCTCACCATCGCGACCGGCAGCGCCGACCGCCAGGCCAACATGCGCGCGTTTGCGGCCAAGGCGCTGGAGACCTTGCTCGATGCGGTGTCCGGATAGCGCGGTGCGGACCAGAAGATCACGATGCTGCCGTGCAGTCGCAGCTAAGCGATGAATGTCCTGAGGAAGGCCTCGAACGCGCGCTCCTTGTCAGAATAGAGCGCGCGTACCTCATCGGAGAGGTGTGCAAGGGCGATGGCTTCCCCATCGGGTATGAAGTAATCCTCGATCACATTGAGCGGCACGCGAGGCCTGCCCCATCGCCCAAACTGCCCCTCAACTCGACCTTCAAAAGACTGCGATTCACCATCCGGCCACACAAGGCATAAAACAGATCGGAAGTACGCGCCTCGATCGTCAGGGCCACAATATCCGCCCGCGTCCAGGGCGTGATACGCCTCAGTAAGTTCCGAGGCGAGGTTCTCACTTGCATAGGGCCAAGGCTGAGGCCAAGACCACTGAGGCCCACCGCCTCCCCAGCGCAACAACGGATCGATATGGAAGAAGCGAGCGAGAGCAGCGGCGGGAAGATCGCTTTCTGCCGCCACCACCGTGGCTTTTATAGTCGCGCTTAGCAGGGCGTCGCGATCCGATCCGACCGGCTCTGGTCGTCCCATGTCGGTAATCGACAGCATCTCAACGCCAAAGGGGCCGATCAGATCTCGGAACCTGCTTGCCAGCCGGTCGTCGTGGCTTGCAAAGACGAGCTGTGGATTATCACGCAGTTTCAGGAGAAGGGCGGCAACACGATCCTTTCTGACTTCGAGAGCAATACCCACTACGAGATCGGCGGCTTGCCGCAGCCGTCGGTGTCGCTGGGCGGGCCGTGGTCGGCGTCGCGGCAGGGGTCGCGGCGCTGGGGCGGAGGTTTGGGCTGGGGCGGGGTGCTCTGCGCGTGAGCCCCTGCCGCAGCCATGGCGGCGAGGCCGGCGCCGATGCCGAGGGTGGAGAGCAGGGTGCGGCGAGTAACGGCGCGCTGGGAGGCGATGTCCGCATCGGAAAGCGTGCGCGGCTTCCTATCCATGTGAGGCTTTCCCCTGTTGCTGCCCCTCACCCCAACCCTCTCCCCGCAAGCGGGGAGAGGGAGTCCCGTCGTGCCCGCTACCCGGCCGCGGCCACCGCCCGCCGCGCCATGACGCCGACGAGGTGGGCGCGGTAGGCGGCGTCGGCGTGGATGTCGCTGATCATCTGGCCGGCGGTGCCCGACAGGCCGGCGAGCGCCGCAGCGGACCAATTCTTGGCCAGCGCCGCCTCCATGGCCGTGTGGCGGAACACGCCGTTGCTGCCGGCGCCGGTCACGGCCACGCGCGACTCGCTGCCCGCCTGCGCCACGGCCACGCCGACCATGGCGTAGCGCGAGGCCGGGTTGGGGAACTTGGCGTAGCCGAACTTGGCGGGTACCGGGAACGAGACCCTGGTGATGATCTCGCCGTCCTGCAGTGCCGTCTCGAACAGGCCCTTGAAGAAGGCGTCGGCCTTGAGCTCGCGCTTGTTGGTGGCGATGGTGGCGTTGAGCGCCAGCAGCGCGGCCGGATAGTCCGCCGCCGGGTCGTTGTTGGCCACCGAGCCGCCGATGGTGCCGCGGTGGCGCACCTGCGGGTCGCCGATCGTGCCGGCCAGCGCCGCAAGGGCGGGGATCGCGGCCTTCACGACGCTGGACTCGGCCACCTCGGCATGGGTGGCCATGGCACCGATGACGAGCGCGTTGCCCCTCCTCTCGATGCCCTTGAGCTCCGCCACCCGGCTGAGATCCACGAGCGCCTTGGGCGCCGCCAGGCGCTGCTTCATGGTGGGGAGCAGCGTGTGGCCGCCGGCCAGCAGCTTGGCCTCGGGCTTGGAGGTGAGCAGCTTGGCGGCGTCGGCGACCGACTGCGGACGCAGATATTCGAAGGCGTGCATCTTCCTGTCTCCCTACCTATTCCGCAGCCATCTTGGCGGGCGATCTCTGAGCGGCGCGCCAGACCGCCTGCGAGGTCGCCGGCATGGCGATATCCTCGTGGCCCAGCGCGTCGGTGATGGCGTTGATGACGGCGGGCGGCGCGGCGATGGCGCCAGCCTCACCGCAGCCCTTGATGCCGAGCGGGTTCGACGGGCACGTCGTGCTCGACATGGCGATCTGGATCGGCGGCAGGTCGTCGGCGTGCGGCATGGCGTAGTCCATGAAGCTCGCGGTGACGAGCTGGCCGGTCTTCTTGTCGTAGTGCGCGCCTTCGAGCAGGGCTTGGCCCACGCCCTGGGCGACGCCGCCGTGTACCTGGCCCTCCACGATCATCGGATTGATGAGCGTGCCGAAGTCGTCCACCGCGGTCCAGCGGTCGATGCGGGTCTTGCCCGTCTCCGGGTCGATCTCCACCTCGCAGATGTGCACGCCCGACGGGAAGGTGAAGTTGGTCGGGTCGTAGAAAGCGCCCTCCTTGAGGCCCGGCTCCAGCTGGGCGCCGGTGAACTTGTGGGCGATGTAGGCCTGCAGCGCCACCTCGGGGAAGGTGAGCGTCTTGTTGGTGGCGGAGCTTGAGAAGATGCCCTCGTTGAAGGCGACCGTCTCCTCCGGTACCTCCAGCACGAAGCCCGCCACCTTCTTGGCCTTCACGATCACCTTGTCGATGGCGTTGTAGATGGCGCTCATGCCCACCGCACCCGAGCGCGAGCCGTAGGTGCCCATGCCGAACTGCACCTTGTCGGTGTCGCCATGCACCACCGTGACCTGCTCGATGGGCAC
>JBAPMW010000395.1:0-1616 GCA_049278815.1 Hyphomicrobiaceae bacterium | reverse complement strand
GGGATACTTACCTCGATAGGCTGGAAAAAGGCGTCCATGATTCCGGCCAAGCCTGGAGACTGCTGCGCCCATTTGAGGAAACGCTGGAACTGATGCAGGCGCACCGCGAGATGATCCTGCGTGCCCTACAGTAACTTCCGGGAACGGGCGCGAGGCGTGCGGCTCAGGGCAAGGAAACAGTGAAGGAGTAGCGGCGATGCCCGACAATGTGATCCCCTTCTGGCGCAAGATGGCGGAACGCGCGCAAGCGGAGGAGGCCAAGCGCGCTCAGGTATTTGAGCAGATGGATGTGGCGCTGGTCCTGATCGGTATTCTTGCCGGAACGATCAAGACCATGCGAGACACCGGCGCAACGCCACGCCAAGTCGCCAGCGTGCTGTGCTACGCTGCTAGTGAGCTTGAAGACACTGGCGAATGGGCAGATTGACGATGGCCCAGGACAGCGCGGGCGAGACGCTCCAGCAAGGAGATCGCCGCGTTGCCCAGTGACTGCGCGGCCTTGTTCCTTGCCGTCGTCGGCGCCGATCACGTCGGCTGGGTGCTTCTGGCCTTTGGGTCCCTTAGGCATGGTCTCCTCCCTGCGCTCCTCGGATGAGGGCAAGCAACTGCTTTGACAGCGCTGGCCCAGTGATCTGAGCCACCGAGTAACCCTCTTGCATCAAGCGCTTCCTGATGTGCAGCACAGAGGCACACTCGCCAGACTTGGCAAGGGCGAATGCCCGCTCAAGCGCTGTGACGGCATGATCCATAGCGCTAAGCAATAGCACGGCACCTGGGGCGTTGACGAACGCAAGTCAAGCGTCAGAAAATTCAAACTGAGACACTACCTCACGGGTAGCTTGATACGCTTGCCGATAGGCCAAGACGGCAGCTCTCCCGGCCGGTGTGATCTCCTCGTCTTGGGGGGACCGCCGCCGCTGGCCGCGACACCAACCCGAGGCAGCCCTGGACCGCGAGCGGAGCCGAACTCACGATCATCTGAGCAGTTTCCGAGTCTACTGTTTTCGTTCCGGCGACTGCTAGTGTCCCTCACCAAGAACGCGTCACCCAACAAGCTGGAGTATGATCATGCAGAAGCTGATACCCGCAGTCGTTGCCGCATCCCTAATGGGCTCGGTGGCGGCTTTCGCGCAGACCACGCCCACGACGCCGCCTGCGAGCCAGGGGCCGTCTGCAGTCGAGAAGACATCTGAGTTCATTACACTCACCGATGAGCAGGCCAAGGGTTGGATCGACAAGGTGGTCTATGGCAGCGACGGCAAGAAGGTCGGCGAGGTCGCCGCGTTCGCACGCGACGGCTCCGGCAAGGTAATTGAAATGCACGCCGATATCGGCGGCTTCCTCGGTATGGGCCAGACGCGCGTTCGTGTAATGCCTTCCCAGTTCGAGTTGATAGACGATCGCGCGGTGTTGTCGATCACTGCAGAGCAGGCCAAGACGCTGCCAAGGGTGCAGCCGTAACCGGCTCTAACTACCGCAGTTGGGCTCCGGGCCGGAGTTTGGCCGGAGCCCCCGGATTGCAGGCAGCGACGTTGACGACAAACTCTACCGCCGGACTGTCGTTGACACTCGCCGTTAGGTTGGGGGAATCGAGACTGCAGTGTACTGCCCTATAT
>JBAPMW010000394.1:0-2272 GCA_049278815.1 Hyphomicrobiaceae bacterium | reverse complement strand
CCAATGCGTAGGTGGCAAAGATCAGGACCTCGACGCCGAGGTACTGGTAGAGTCCAACGCGCTCGATCCACAGCGGCACCGTGGCGAGCACGAGCCAGCAAGCCAGCATCTGCAGGGTGAACGTCGGCACGGCGCGGCCCGGCATCATCTCAAGCCTCCAGGATGCTCTTCTTGCCGAACAGCCCACGGGCGCGGAACGTCACGACGGCGATCAGCAGCAGGTACATGGACAGCATCGACCACTCGGAGGCGTAGGCGCCCGACAGGCCCACCACCATGCCGACCAGCAGCCCGCCGATGCACGCGCCCCAGAAGCTCCCGACCCCGCCCAGCACGATGATGAGGAACGCCGGCACCACCGCGTCGACTCCCATGTGTGGGCGGATCCCCCACAGCGGCGCCATGATGACCCCGGCGAAAGCCGCCAGCATGGTGCCGAGCACGAACACCCATACCCTGAGCCGCGTCAGGTCGATGCCGAGCGCCCGCACGATCTCGCTGTCATGCGCCCCCGCCTTGACCATCGCGCCGAAGCGTGTGCGCTCCACAATCACCCACACGAGCGCCATGGCGGCGACCGCCAAGCCGGCCGCCCAGAAACGGTAGGTCGACCAGATGAGGTCGAGCATGATGAAGCCGCCCGACATGCCGCGCGGTACCGAGAGCATGTAGTCGCGCGTGCCCCACACGACACGGATCAGCTCCTCGATCACCATGGCGGCGCCGAAGGTCAGCAGCAATCCGTAGAGCGGGTCGCGGCCGTAGGTGCGGCGCATCAGGCGCTCCAGCACCAGGCCGAACGGCGCCACCAGCACCGGCGCCAGCAAGAGCGCCGCCGTGAAGCGCCACCCGAGCGGCACGTCGGCCCAGGCCTGCAATAGGTCCGGCGGCAGCGGCAGGTGTGGCGTGGTGATGGTGTAGGCGAAGTAGGCGCCCAGCGCGAACAGGGAGCCGTGCGCAAGGTTGATCTGCTCCATCAGGCCCAGGATCAGCATGAAGCCGAGCGCGATCAGGGCGAACAGCAGCCCCAGCGTGATGCCGTTCAGCAGATGCGGGAGGAGGTTGAGAAGCGACATGAGCTTCCTTGCCACGGTCTCCCTCTCCCCATTCTTCATGGGGGAGAGGGATTACTATAAGTGCCGCCCCTCACATCTCGTAGCTCGGCACCTCGGCGTCGTGCGTGAGCTTGCATTTGCCGGGGGCCGCATCGTCGAGCGCCATCTGCGGGTTGGTCCAGCTGATGAGCTCGAACAGGTCCGTCCTATCCCTGGGCCTGGGGTTGCGGCGGGCAAGGTAGATGGTCTGCTGCACCTGGTGGGTGGCGGGATCGATGTAGGCCTCGAAGTGCTGCATGCGGTCGGCGGCCGATATCCTGTGGCCTTCCAGCGCCTTGATCACCTTGAGGTTGTTGGTGGAGCCTGCCCGCTCGACCGCGCGCAGCAGCTCGCGTGTGGCCATGTAGCCGTTGTAGGAGACGTTGCCGGGCACCGGGATCGGCGACTGCGGGTAGGCGGCCTGCCAGCGCTTGACGAAGGCGTCGACGCCCGGCAGCGGCAGGTAGTGGTACCATGTCGTGCCGAACACCCCGAACAAGGTCTCGGGCGCGCCCCACACGTCCGGCCAGTCCTGCTGGTTGTTGATCCAGGCCGCCTTGTCCTCGAGCCTGAGCTCGCTCACCTGCTGGCGCAGCGCTTTGATGTCGTCGCCGCCGATGGCGGTCGCCACCACGTCGGGCTTCAGCTGCTGCACCTTCAGCAGGTAGGAGGTGAAGTCGCGCGTGTTCTGCGGCACCAGCAGGTTGTCGATGACCTGGCCGCCGGCCTTCTCCACCTGCGCTCTGGTTGCCGCCGACGTGGTGTGGCCCCAGACGTAGTCGTTGGTGAGGAGCAGCCAGCGCTTGCCGATCCTCTCCACCGCGTTCTGCACCGAGGCCTTGGAGAAGTTGGTGCCGTTGCCGTCCCACACGAACTTGACGCGCGAGCAGTTCTCGCCCGCCTCGCTCGGCGCGGAGGAGTTGGTATTGAGATAGACTGTGCCGTACTTGCTGGCGACCTGCGTGATGGCGTTGGCGACCCCGGAATGCACCGCACCGATCAGGAACGCGCACTGCTCCTGGGCAATGAAGCGCTCAGCCACGCGCGTGCCGGTCGCCGGATTGGTCTCCGTGTCCGCTGTGATCCACTCGACCGTGCGCCCGAGCACGCCGCCCTTGGCGTTGAACTCGTCGATAGCGAGGCGGATGCCACGAGCGTCGTCCTGACCGCTGTTGCCG
>JBAPMW010000393.1:0-21419 GCA_049278815.1 Hyphomicrobiaceae bacterium | reverse complement strand
GCGGGTCTGACCCCTGGGTTCAACGGCGTTTCTGCTATGGGGTCAGACCCGCAGGGTCTGACCCCTGCTCTCCCGGAGGGTCTGACACCGTCACCTCGGTCAGCACCGAGTTGGCGATGTAGCACTCCTCGTGGGCATGGTGGTGCAGCTGGGCCAGCTCGGCGGCGCTCGGCTGCCTGGGGCCGGCGAAGACGATGCGGGGCCGCAGCGTCGCCTTGGACAGGAACAGCTTGCCGAGCTCGTTCTTGGTCATCACGCCGACGGCCTCGTCGTCGTAGGACTCGACCACGAGGCCCTGCTTCGCCGCCAGATAGAGGAACGTGAGCATGTGGCAGCTCGACAGAGCCGCCACCAGCGCCTCCTCGGGGTCGACCGCGTCGGCGCGCGAGAACGGCAGGCGCACCGACAGCGGCGAGGAGGACGCCGGCACCGTTACGCCGCCGTCGAAGACCCAAGTATGACCGCGGCTGAACTTGAGGTCGGTGAAGGCCTCGTCCGGGCCGCGCTTCCACGCTACCGTGGCTTTGTACTCGTGTGCCATTGCGATTGCTGCTCCTACGCCGTTTCCTGCACGAAGGCCTCGTAGGCGGCCCGGTCCATCAGGGCGTCAAGCCCGGCCGCATCGGCAATCCTGAGCTTGAAGAACCACGCTCTCCCCTCTGCGTCCTCGTTGACGAGGCCGGGCTGCTCGGTGATCGCACCGTTCACCTCCGTCACCTCGCCGGCAACCGGCGCGAGCACGTCGCCCGCCGCTTTGACGCTCTCGACCACGGCCACCGCGTCGCCCTGCGCCACCTTGCCGCCGACCTCCGGCAGCTCGACGAAGACGATGTCGCCGAGCTGCTCCTGCGCGTGACGCGTGATGCCGACGGTGCCGATGCCGCCATCGACGCGGATCCATTCATGGTCCCTGGTGAAGCGCTCGGTGGTCATGGGTCCTCCGATGGGGTCAGACCCTGCGGGTCTGACCCCTTGGCACTACGACGGTTGCAATATGGGGTCAGACCCGCTGGGTCTGACCCCGGCATAGCGATGCGGTACAAACGGCAGGGAAACGGTGCTTCCGCCCAGCGGCTTGCCGCGCACCAGCAGGCTTACCGGCGTGCCCGGCTCGGCATATCGGGCCGCGATGTAGCCCATGGCCACAGGGCCGCCGACGCTCGGCCCGAATCCGCCCGAGGTGACAATGCCGATGCGCTCGCCCGACGGCGCCAGAATCTCCGTGCCCTCGCGGGCCGGCGTGCGGCCGTCGGGCTTGATGCCCACGCGGCGGCGGCTGGGTCCCTGCTCCAGCTCGCGCTGGATGCGCGCGTCGCCCGGAAAGCCGCCGTCGGCCCGGCGCCGCTTCTGGATCGACCAGGCGAGCCCCGCCTCGATCGGGCTCGTCGTCTCGTCGATGTCATGGCCGTAGAGACAGAGCCCCGCCTCCAGCCGCAACGAGTCGCGGGCGCCGAGGCCGACGGGCTGCACGCCCTCCTGCGCCAGCAGCAGGCGGGCGAGCGCCTCGGCCCGGTCGGCGGCCAGCGAGATCTCGAAGCCGTCCTCGCCGGTGTAGCCGGAGCGCGAGATGTGACAGTCGATGCCGCCCACCCTGCCGCTGACAGCCGTCATGAAGCGCAGGCGCGCCGGCACATCCGACAGCCGCCCCAGGACCTCGGCGGCGCGCGGGCCCTGCAAGGCGATGAGCGCGCGCTCGGGCGCAGGTTGCAGGTGGACCTCCTCGGGCAGGCGCTCGGCGATATGCGCATAGTCCACGGCCTTGCGCGCGGCGTTCACCACCAGCATCAGGCTGCCGTCGTCCTCGGCAGCGGCGGAGCGCGTCACCATCAGGTCGTCGACGATGCCGCCGTCGGCGTTGAGAAGCTGGGTGTAGCGCTGCCGTCCGGGGCGCAGGGCAAGAATGTCGGCCGGCACCAGCGCCTCGAGCGCGGTGGCGGTGGCGGCGTGGCTGGGGCCGACGAGGAACGCCTGGCCCATGTGGGAGACGTCGAACAGGCCGGCGTGCGCGCGGGTGTGTGCGTGCTCTTTGAGGATGCCCGGCGGGTACTGCACCGGCATCTCATAGCCGGCGAATGGCACCATGCGCGCGCCCAGCGCGACATGCAGCTCGTAGAGCGGCGTGCGCTCAAGGGAAGCGACGGGAGACGATACGGCGGCCATGGCGGCTCTGGGCTCTCGCGGTTCCGCAAAACTCACCCCTCACGCCGACCGGCGCGAGATGAGCCCCCTCTGTCGCGGAACCTGAGAGATTGAGCGCCCTGCTTTCTAAGCCGGGCCGCCTTACCCCTTCGGTGAGCCGCCCCATCTTCAAGCCGGGCCGGCTGCTTTCCAGAGTGCCATCGACCTGCGGCCCTTTTGCCTGAGAGGTTCCGGGGCGGTTGCTCCTTCGGCGCCGGCCCCGCTCAATCGGGCCGGTCTCTCCCACAAGTCTCAACTGACGATCGAAGCATACGCCCGCGGCGCGTGGAGTCAAACGACGCTGCAAGCCGGTGGCACTTTTTCGGGGAAGGGCCCTGGCTGGCGGCGATGCTCACGATGAGGGCGGTGCAACAAAGCGCACCGCCCTCCGGCCGCCGCAGCGTGAAGGAGCGCTTGAAGCGCGCTACCTCTTCACCAGCGCGTCCCGGATCTCCTTGAGGTAGACCTCCGTCGGCGGTGGGGCGGCCGGCGCTTTCTCGACCGGCTTCTCGACCCGCTTGCGCAGCTCGTTGATGGCCTTGATCAGCGCGAACACGGCCGCGGCGACGATGAGGAAGCTGATGACGTTGTTGAGGAAGGCGCCGATGTTCATGGTCACCGCCTCGCGGGCATCGGTCGCCGCCCTGAGCGGGATCTTGATGTCGGAGAAGTCCACACCGCCCAGCAGGAGGCCGATGGGCGGCATGATCACGTCCTTGACCAGCGACTGCACGATGGTGCCGAACGCCCCGCCGATGATGATGCCGACCGCCATGTCCACGACGTTGCCCTTGAGGGCGAACTCCCTGAACTCGTTGAGCATGCTCATCGCTCTTTCTCCTCTCGGGCTGATGTAGGTTGGGTTAGCGCCGCAGGCGTGTAACCCAACACCTCCATGAACTTCGTGTTGGGTTACGGCCCTTCGGGCCTAACCCAACCTACGCCTACGCCAGGGGCCTGCCCCGGCGGCCCGTTGGACACGGTCGCTGCCGTCGGGCAAGATGTCACCGGAATACCTCCGTCGGCGCAAGACCTTGGGCGGACGGGGGTCTTGTGCGCCGCGCAAACGGCAGGACGCCCAGGAACACAGCATGATCGAAGGCTGGGCCATCATTGCGCTTGCGCTCGCCTACGTGAGCGGGCTGTTTGTGCTCGCCTGGTACGCCGACCGCACCTTCCGCGCCCGGAAGGGCGACGGCGGCAGGCCGCTGATTTATGCCCTGTCGATTGCCGTCTACTGCACGTCCTGGACCTTCTTCGGCAGCGTCGGCTTCGCCGCGACCACCGGCTACGACTTCATGGCCGTCTATCTTGGCCCGATTCTGCTGTTCGCGCTCGGCTGGCCGCTGCTGCTCCGCATCGTGCGCCTGGCCAAGAGCCAGAACATCACCTCCATCGCCGACTTCCTCGCCGCACGCTACGGCAAGAGCCAGGCCGTCGGCGCCATCGTCACCATCATCGCGGTGGCCGGCTCCCTGCCCTATATCGCGCTGCAGCTCAAGGCGGTGGCGCTGTCCGTCACCACCTTGCTCGGTGCGCTGCCGCTGCAACTGTTCAACGTGCGCATCGATACGGCGCTCGTCATCGCGCTGGCGATGGCCGCCTTCGCCGTGCTGTTCGGCACCCGCCACATCGATGCCACCGAGCACCAGGAAGGCCTGATCGTCGCCGTCGCCGCGGAGTCGCTCGTCAAGCTCGCCGCCTTCCTGACCGTCGGGTGCTTTGTGGTCTTTTCCGTCTTCGGCGGCGTCGGCGGCTTCCTGGAGCGCGCCGCGGCGGACCCCCAGATCCAACGCCTGTTCGGCTCGGGGGTGAACGGCGGCTTCTGGCTGACGGTTACCTTCCTCAGCATGGTGTGCATTGTGCTGCTGCCGCGGCAGTTCCACGTCGCGGTGGTGGAGAACAACTCCGAGAAGGAGGTGCGGCGCGCGGCCTGGCTGTTCCCCGTCTACCTGGTGCTGATCAACCTGTTCGTGGTGCCGATCGCTGCCGCTGGGCTCATGACCCTGCCCAAGGGCTCGTTTGCCGCCGACATGTACGTGCTCGGGCTGCCGCTCGCCGCCGGCGCCGACTGGGTCACCCTGCTCGCGTTCGTTGGCGGGCTCTCCGCCGCCACGGCCATGGTGATCGTGGAGTCCGTGGCGCTGGCCATCATGGTCTGCAACGGGCTGGCGGTGCCGGTCATGCTGCGCCAGCGCGCCGCCGCCGGCAGGGGGCAGGTGGACATGACCTGGGGCCTCCTGGTCGTGCGCCGCGCCGCCATCTTCGCCATCATCCTGCTGGGATACCTGTTCTACCTCCTGGTCGAGAGCGGCAGGCCGCATGCGCTGGTGTCCATCGGCCTCGTCTCGTTCGCCGCCATCGCCCAGCTCGCGCCGGCCTTCTTCGGCGGCCTCGTCTGGCGGCGCGCGACTGCCAACGGCGCCATTGCCGGCATCGTCACGGGCTTCGCGGTATGGGGCTACACGCTGCTGCTGCCATGGGTGATCGAGGCCGGCTGGCTGCCGCGCTCGATCATGACGGACGGACCCTTCGGTCTCGCCTTCCTGGCCCCGCAGGCGCTGTTTCACTCGCAGCTCGATCCGCTCACGCACGGCGTGCTGTGGAGCATGGCGGCCAACGTCCTCATGTACGTCGTCGGCTCGCTGCTGAAAACCCCCGAGCCGGTCGAGCGGCTGCAGGCACACCTGTTCGCGCTCAACGACCAGTCGCGCGCGCCCGTCGCGCCGCCGCTCCGCATGTGGCGCTCGTCCATCACCGCCGGCGAGCTGGAGCGCACGGTGGCGCGCTATCTGGGCGCCGAGCGGGCACAGCGCTCGTTCCTGGAGTACGCCGAGAGCAACGGCGCGCCCATCGCCCCCAACGCCGAGGCCGACATCCACCTGGTGCGCTTCACCGAGCACCTGCTGGCGAGCGCCATCGGCGCCGCCTCCTCACGGCTGGTGCTCTCCCTGCTGCTGCGCCGTGGCGATGCCGGCAGCCAGTCGGCGCTCAAGCTGCTGGACGACGCCAGCGAGGCGCTGCAGTACAACCGCGACCTGCTGCAGTCGGCGCTCGACCAGGTGCGCCACGGCTTGAGCGTGTTCGACCGCAACATGCAGCTCATCTGCTGGAACCGGCAGTTCCGCGAGCTGCTCAGCGTGCCCCAGGAGCTCGGCCGTGTGGGCGCGTCGCTGGAGCAGATCCTGCGCGTGTGCGCCGAGCGCGGCGACTTCGGCGCGGAGAAGGACGTGAAGAGACTGGTCGCGGAGCGGCTGCTGAAGCTGGCGGTGACGCACGAGACCTTCCAGGAGCACTTCAGCGGCGGCACGCGCATCCTTGAGATCCGCACGAGCCCCATGCCGCAAGGCGGCATCGTGACCACCTATTCCGACATCACCGAGCGGGTGGAGGCGGCCGAGACACTGGCGCGCGTGAACGAGACCCTGGAGCGGCGCGTTCAGGAGCGCACCGCCGAGCTGACCGAGGTGAACAAGGCGCTGGCCATCGCCAAGCGCAAGGCCGACGAGGCCAACCTCGACAAGACCCGCTTCCTGGCCGCTGCCAGCCACGACGTGCTCCAGCCGCTCAACGCCGCGCGCCTCTACGCCACCAGCCTTGTCGAGCGCCACGTCGCCGGGCCCGACGCCAAGCTCGCCCGCAACATCGACGCCTCGCTGGAGGCGGTGGAGGAGATCCTCAACGTCCTCATCGAGATCTCCCGCCTCGACGCCGGCGGCTTCGAGCCGGACATCACGGTCTTCTCGCTCAACGACGTGCTGGAGCGCCTGGAGGTGGAGTTCCAGCCGCTGGCGCGCGAGAAGCGGCTCGATCTGCGCATCGTCCAGACCAGCCTATGGGTGGCATCGGACCGGCGGCTGCTGCGCCGCCTGCTGCAGAACCTGCTCTCCAACGCCATCAAGTACACGGCGAGCGGGCGGGTGCTGCTGGGCGTGCGGAGCCGGGGCGCCAAGCTCCGCATTGAGGTGCACGACACGGGGCCGGGCATCCCGAGCTCCAAGCGCTCCATCATCTTCAGGGAGTTCCAGCGCCTGGAGGAGACGGCGCAATCGGTGCGCGGGCTGGGGCTCGGCCTCGCCATCGTCGAGCGCATCGGCAAGGTGCTGGACCACCCCATCGACCTGCAATCGACGCCCGGGCGCGGCTCCATGTTCGCGGTGAAGCTCCCGCGCGCCGAGCCGCGGCAGACGGCCGAGCCAAGCGTAGCCGCCACGCCTGTGGGCGCCCGGCTGGCGGGGCTGCGCGTGCTCGCCATCGACAACGAGCCCGACGTGCTCAACGCGCTGTGCGTGCTGCTGGAGGGCTGGGGCTGCACCGTGCGCGCCGCCGTCAACCGCGCCGAGGCCGTTGCCTGTCTCCGCGCCGCCGGCGCCGAGCCCGATGTGATCCTGGCCGACTACCATCTCGACGGCACCACCGGCCTGGAGGCCGTGCGCTCGCTGCGCGCCGTGCTCAAGACTGAGCCCCCCGTCGTCGTCATCACCGCCGACCACTCAGCCGAGGTCCAGCGCGCCGTCCGCGCCCAGGGCTACGCGCTGCTGCGCAAGCCGCTCAAGGCCGCGGCGCTGCGCGCACTGATGCACCAGCTGACGCGGCAGCGGGCGGTGGCGGCGGAGTAGCAGGCGACAGGAAGCGATGCCGCTGGCAGGAATGGGGGCCGACGGATGGGTGGGGTCGCCGATTTTGGCGCAGCGGTGGGGGATGACGCCAGTGGGGAGGCCGTGCCCTCCCCACTTGCGTCCTTCCCGCGAAGGCGGGGATGACGCCAGCTTCACGCGATCCCCCGGATCGGAGATGCGTCGCCGGAGCGCCTACTCCTTGAACGGCACCACCTTCGTCTGCTGCTCGCCGAGGCCCTCGATGGTGAGGGTCATCGCGTCGCCGGCCTTGAGCCAGCCGGGCGGCTTCATGCCGAGCGCCACGCCGGGCGGGGTGCCGGTGGTCACCACGTCGCCGGGCTCCAGCACCATGAACTGGGAGATGTAGGCGAGCTGGAAGGGGATGCTGAAGATCATGGTGCTGGTGTTGCCGGTCTGGCGCCGCTGACCGTTGACATCGAGTGCCATGGCGAGGTTCCCCACGTCGGCGATCTCGTCGCGGGTGACGAGCCACGGCCCCAGCGGCCCGAAGGTCTCGGCGCACTTGCCCTTCAGCCATTGCCCGCTGCGCTCCAGCTGGAAATGGCGCTCGGACACGTCGTTGCAGATGCAGTAGCCGGCGATGTGGGAGAGCGCGTCCTTCTCGGCCACGTAGCGCGCCCGCTTGCCCACCACGAAGGCGATCTCGACCTCGTAGTCGAGCTTCAGCGAGCCCTTGGGGACCATCACGTCGTCGTTGGGGCCGACGATGCAGTTGGGCAGCTTGTTGAACAGGATCGGCTCGGTGGGGATGGCCATGCCCGTCTCCTTGGCATGGTCGGAGTAGTTGAGACCGACGGCGATGAAGTTGCGCACGTTGCCCACGGGGGCGCCGAGGCGCACGCCCTTGGCGGCCATGGGCATCGCCTTGAGGTCGACCTTGCGCAGCTTGTCGAGCACCCCGTCGCTCAGGGTGTCGCCGGTGATGTCGGGGATCTGGGCGGAGAGGTCGCGGATGGCGCCCTGGGCGTCGACCACGCCGGGCCGCTCGGCACCGGGCGCGCCAAATCGAACAAGCTTCATCGGGGGCTCCTGCAACGGGTGGGACTGGCTGCGGTGAGGCAGTTGCGAGGCCCTAGCGTTCCCGGCGGCCGGCCGGGAAGTCAAGGCCGAGATGTGAGGCATATTGGGGCGGGGGCGCATCGGCCTCGTCGCGGCCCCCACCCCAAGGTCTCCGCCGGCCTGGCCGGGGTTGATGGCGCGAAAGGCCCGCGAAGCCTGTGGACAACCACGCGATGGGCAGCAATGGGTGCCCCCTCGCGCGCCCGTCGGCCTGCCGGCTGGCGCAACTGGCCGGGTATCCGCCCTGAAGCGGCCGAAGAACTCCCGCGTTCCTAGAAGAGCGCCATCACGAGGTAAGCACCAGCGCCGATCAGCGGTGCCGCCGCACACGCCAACACCATGATGAGAAAGGACTTATCGATCACAACACGACCCCGCCTGCTACGCTACCACCACGCCGTCTGCCCCCCCCTGCAGGCCGGCCTGGACTCAACTATCTCGCTCACTGGTTGCCGCCTTGTGGATAATATAACCTAAGATTACGGACAAGGCAGTGGTTTGGTTAGCGGTTGGTGGCTGGAACCGCGGCACGGGCCGGGGGCCACCCCGCTCGGGACTCAGACGGCGAGGCCGGCCGGCGGATAGTGCCAGGCCTCGCAGTGGGCGACAAACCCGATCCTCGCGTAGCAACGGTTGGACGCCGGGTTGCGCAGGTCCGTGTAGAGGCAGGCGCTGGCCTTGCCATCGGCGAAAATCCGCTCGGCGGTCGCAGCGGTGACTGATCCCGCGTACCCCCGGCCGCGATGCTCGGGCGGCGTGTAGACCGCGCCGATTGCGCCGGTATGCCGGAGACTGCGGACGAGAGCCGCCATCGCGACGGGCTCGCCGTCGACAGTCCAGAGCAGAAACCTGCCGCTTTGTGCAGCCTTGTCGGCGTCCTCCCGGCTTGGCGGCGGGTCGTGGGGCGTCGCCTCTCTCCGGAAGGCCGAGAGCCATGCATAGAGCACAGACGCGTCATCGGCTGTCGCCGGTCTTGCGCTGCCCGCCGTCTGCGGATAGCGCGGCGGATGGCTCAGGACGTGGATGCGTTGCGGGATGGGTTGGCCGAGCTTGGCGCCCAGCGACGCCGCATGCTCGGCAAACCAACGCGCCGTGTCGTCGGCGCCAACCACTCCGGCGCCAGCGTCGTCGATCGCATCCTGCGCCAGCCGGCGGCACTCCGCCTCGTCGAGCTGGCCGAGCAAAATGGAGCGACCAGGCGAACGGACGGCGCAGTGACCGGCGGCCCCGACGGTCCAACGGACCAACGCGGAGGACGGATTCCGGGCCGCCGCCGAGAGCACGGCGATCAGCACATTGAAGCGGGCCTCGTCCCGCTCCAGGGCCGGCAAATGCGTGGCAACGAAATGCTGCAAGTCCATCGGATGTCCGAACGGTGCAAAAAAGGAGGACGCTTCGGCATTGTCCGTCCGGATCTGCCTCGAATCGGAACGCCAGGCAAGGCCGCAGCTTCCGCCTTGCCACGCCTCAGCCGTGCATCGCCACCGTCTCCGCGAACGCCGCGGCGATCTCGCGGTGGAAGCGCGGGGTGGAGAAGCGGGTGGCGTTGTGGCGGCAGGCGGCGGAGTCGATGGCGCGGGCGTGCGCCTCGAAGCGGGCGACTGCGTCCCTGACGGCGTCGACGGTCTGCTGCGCGAACAGGATGCCGGTCGGCTCGGTCGAGGCGCCCAGCGGGCGGACGATGTCGCGGGCGCCGCCGCGGCCGAAGGCGATGAGCGGCGTGCCGCAGGCCTGCGCCTCGGCAAGGGCGATGCCGAAGTCCTCGCAGCCGGCGAACACCAGGGCGCGGGCGTTGGCCACGGTCCGCACGTAGGCCTCGCGCGGCAGGTAGCCGGTGAAGGCGACGTTGGGGCCGGCGATCGCCCGCAGGGCCTTGGCCTGCTGGCCCTCGCCGACCGCCAGCAGGCGGCGCGAGGGCATGGCGTTGAAGGCGGCGATGACGAGGTCGGTGCGCTTGTACGGCGCCAGGAACGAGGCGGTGATGTAGTAGTCGTCCTTGTCGGCGGTGAACGGCAGCTCGTCTATCTCGACCGGCGGGTGCACGACACGGGCGTCGCGGCCGTAGATCCGCTTGATGCGGGCGCGGACATAGCTGGAGTTGGCGAGCATCAGATCGGGGCCATGCGCCGTCCGCGCGTCCCAGGTGCGCAGCTTGTGCAGCAGCCAGCGGAACAGCATGGCCTTGGGGCCGTAGCCCATGCCGACCTGCGACAGGTAGGAGAACTGCTCGTCCCAGGCGTAGCGGATAGGGCTGTGCACATAGCACAGGTGCGGCTGGTCGGGTCGCGTCAGGACCCCGCGGGCGAAGGCGGCGGAGGAGGAGACGACGGCGTCGTAGCCGGTCACGTCGAACTGCTCGATCAGAAACGGGCAGAGGAAGAACAGCGCCCGGTAGTACTTGTCGACCCAGGGGAGGCGGTCGGCGATCGAGGTATGAAAGGGCGTGCCGGCGAAGAACTCGTCCTTGATGTCCCGTGGCAGAAAGTCGAACAGCGTATAGACGCTCGCTCCATCGAACTGCCGGCACAGCTCGGCCAGCACCCGCTCGCCGCCCCGAAAGGACGGGCACCAGTCGTGCACCAGCGCTACCGATCTGCCTGACGCAGCTGCCGCGCGTCCGTCTGGCGGCGCGGGCATCGTATCCCCCTGGCAGCCTGCGACCGGCGGCGCCTCTGCACCGCGCCCGACATCGATATCCATCTCCGCCTCCAAGCGTCGCTCGGCGCTCTCGTCCGGTGCGCACGTCCCAGCGAAGCTGCGGGCGCGCGTCCCGGTCGAGGGCACCTACCGCCCATGGTGGTAGTAGCCCGCGTACTCGCCGCTGTAGTAGGCCTTCGATCCGTGGGCCTCGTACAGCTTGAGCTTCCGCAGGTTGACCTTGTTGAACACCACGCCCAGGCACTTGTCGCGGATCTGCCGGTCGGCCTCCAGCGTGGTGCGCACCAGCCGGCGGGTGGGCCGGCCCCATTCCAGCACCAGCACGAGGGCGTCGATCTGGCTGACCATGGCGCGCGCATCGATCACGGGGCCGAGCGGCGGCAGGTCGAGCACAATCCAGTCGAAGTCCTGGCGTGCCTGCCGGAGGACCGACCGCATGCCCGCCGAGGCCAGCAGCTCCGACGCATGCGGCAGCCGGCGTTGCAGCACTGCGGGAAGGACGGCGAGGCCCGACTCGCGCTCGTGGTAGACGAGATCGCGCACCGGCACCCCGTCCATCACCGCCTGCAGCAGCCCCGCCTCCGCGTCGGGCGCGACGCTGCGTGTGAGGCCCGGGTTGCGCAGGTCCGCGTCGATGAGCAGCGTCTTGGCGCCCTGATGGGCGAGCAGCGAGGCAAGGTTCTTAGCGACAGTGGTCTTGCCCTCGTTGGGAAGAACCGACACCGCGCCGATGATCCTCGGCATACGCTCCGCCAGAGTGAGGTCGGCCACGAGCTTGATGCTCCTGAGCACCTCCGCGTAGTTGGAGAGCGGATTCTCGAGGGCGTAGCGCATGATGCCGGGCCCGGGACGCAACGGGCGCGTCCCACCGTTGCTCTCGTCCTTCGGGGGATTGGTAGGGGGGGAGCTTTCCGGGAAGCTGGTCGTCCGGACCGGGGCGTCGACCAGCGGCAGCATCCCCAGCGACTCCAGCTGCAGCTCGTCGCGAACCTGCTCCTCGGTCCTGAACGCGCGGTCGCGCAGCTCGCGCAAGCCTCCTGTTGCCGCGCCGAGCGCCCCGCCAATAAGCAGCGACAATGCCAGGATGATGGCGGTTTTGGGGTGGCTCGGGCTGGTGGGGGCAAGGGCGCTCGTGACGACGCGCGCGTCCGTGATAGGGAACGACTGCTGGTTCACCGCCTCCTGATAGCGCAGCAGGAAGGCTTGATAGAGCGTGCGAAAGGTCTCGGCCTCCCGCTCCAGCTCACGCAGCGCCACGGCCGTCACGTTGGCCGAGGCGTTGCCGCCGACCAGCTCCTTGAAGCTGCTCCGCAGTGCCTTCTCCTTAGACTGCGCGATGACGAGGTCGCTCAGGTAGCTCTCGGCGATCCGGCCGAGCTCCTCGAACATCAGCCGCTCGTACTGGCGCATCTCCATGCGCGCGTTGGCGACGGCGCCGTGGGTGGGACCGAGCTTGGGGGCAAGGTCGCTCGCGCGCTTGGCGGCGGCGAGAAACTTAAGGCGCAGCTGGTCGATCATGTTGTTGCCGATCGCCTCGGTCACGACCGCGTCGGTATTGCCGCCGTCAAGGATGGACTTGATGCGGGCATAGCGGGCCTCGGCCTTGGCGGTCTCGGCGGCGGCGGTGACGAGCTGGGTGTTCACCTCGCCCAGCTGCTGCTCGCTCACAAGCCTGCCGCCTGCCGAGATCAGGTCGTGATCTGCCTTGAACTTCTGGATCGCCAGGTCGGAGGTCAGAACCTTCTGCTTGAGGTCGGCGATGCGGTCGATCAGCCACCCGCTGGCCCGTTGCGTCGCCTCGTACTTCGAGTTGAGCTGGTCGGTGAGATAGGCGTCGGCGATGGCGTTGGCGATCAGTGCGGCCTTCTCGCGGTCCGTCGACTTGAAGCGGATCTCCAGGACCAGGGTGCGCTGCACGCGGCGCACATCGAGGTTGCCCAGGACGCGGTAGAGGGCGTTCAGGCGGCGGTCCTCGGCTCCGACCTCCTCGCTCTTGGGTGCGCTGCCCAAGCTTACAGCGCCCAAGAGCAGGGCCTTGAGACGCGCGATGAGGCCGAGGCCCGGCCTGCCGAACTCGGGGTCGTTGTGAAGCTGCAGCTTGTCGATGACGGCGAAGGCAATCCGGTTCGAGCGCAGCAGCTCCACCTGGCTGTCCACATGCGAACCCATGCCGTCGCTGAGGGTGGTATCGGGCCCGTCCTTGAACGCGCGCACCCTGCGCTCGTCGATCAAGAGGGTCACGCCGGCCGTGTACTGGGGCACCGTGGTGGCGACGTAGACGATACCAACGACGAGGGCCAGCACCGAGCAGGCAATCATCACCCGCATCTGCCGACGCGCGGCAGCGAGCAGGCGATCGATCTCCGAGGTGTCCTCGCGAAGGCCACCGGGCTCGACGGGAGGTGCGCGGTATCCCTCCTCTCGCGGTTCAACTGGCTTGAGCATGGCAGACGCTGCATCCTTGCAATTGCAGTATCGAGCGCGGGTGCGCGATCGCGCCCAGGCGCCCGCAACAAATGGGATGTCGAGCATTGCGCCGGACGGTGAGATCGCCAGCCAGCTACCAGGCCGCGCGTCGCGTTGATCGCGCAGGCCGCATGGGACCGGCCGGGCCCGATCCCATGCAAGCGAGAGGCTAGCCCAGAATGGTTGCTTCTTTCCTCATCGGCGCAGGCGGATGGACTGACGCACGAGCCAATAGTCGTCGGCGGCGCCGGAGGCGACCCCTGTAAGGCGCAGCAGGTAGTCGAGGAACTTCATCACTTCGACGGCATCGGCGTTGGAGACGTAGATCACGTCCCTGTGCCGCATCGGGAAGCCCTGGGCGAAGAAGAAGCTCGACGGGTCGCGGAAGTTGGCGCGGTAGACGACCGGGATGTTGGTCTGCTCGGGCGGGAACGCGCTCAGGTCCACCTGCATGCGCTCCAGCATCTCCCGATGCTCGATGCGGTAGAGAAAGACCTGGCCGGGGTTGGCGCGGAAATCCAGCAGGCCGCCGGCCTTGGCGATCGCCTCGTTCAAGGAGAGGCGCTCCTGCTCGAAGGCGAACTGCCCGGTCAGGCCGCTGGTCTGCCCGGCGCTGCCCACCGCGCCGATGGCCAGGAATTTCTGTTGCTCGCGGAAGACGTAGATGGTGTCGCCGGGAGCGACGTAGATGTTCTCCTTGGGGCTGTTGACCAGGGTGGGGAAGTAGACAGTGGTGCGCTGCTTGCCGCGCTGGAGGGTCACGAACAGCTCGTAGCCCGGATACTTGAGGCCGCTGGCCTTGGAGATCATGTCGAGGACGCGCTCGCCGCCTGGGCGGATCTTGAAACGGTTGGCCACGGAGACCACGTCGCCGACCACCGTCACCTCGCTGGCGTTGCGCTCAACGAGGGTGACCACAACCTGCGGCTCGATCGCACGCTTGGCGAGGCGCTCCTCGATGTCCTTCTGCACCTCGGGCACGGTGCGCCCGACGGCAGGCACAAGGCCGGCGTAGGGCACGGTGATGGTGCCCGACCGATCAACCTCCTGCACCGGCAGCGTTACGAAGTTGCCGGGCCGGACACCGGCCTCGGGCGGGATAAAGAGGCCGCCTGACGTGGATTCGAAGATGGACACCTGGACGACATCGCCGGCACCGATGCGGATGACGGGAGGCGGCCCATGCCCCTTGCCGAACGTCCGGAAGAACGAGCCAGGGCCGATAGCCACGACATTATCCAGAACCAGACGATTGATATCGAGCATAACATAGTTGAAGGCGACAGTCGTCGGGTCGGAGAGCAGGACCGACGCTGCACCCTCGGCAATATCGTAGTGGTGCGGCCCGCTGGAGGGGAGCGCGCTGCAGCCCGAGAGTTGCGCCGCAAGCGTTGCGCAAAGAATGAGCCTTTGCTTTTTCATTCGCCACCGCTCATTTTTTTTCGCGTCCGATAGATCGCGATCCTCGGGCCGTCCGCCGCCGGCGCGTCGCCCGATGCTGTCGGTACGCGGCACTCGGGCACGCCCGAGCTTTGGCACGATTCGAAATCGATCCTGGCGCGGGGATTGATCTCGATCTTGACGATGCAAACGGATCGTAGCTGCTGCGCAACATGTATATGTTATGTCAGATATCAATCGAATTGCTAATCCGGCTAATAACAACGGGAATCTAATTCCATGCATAATATGCATTAATTCACATATGATAGTTGATTATTCAATCTTCACTATTTGACTACCTGATAGCTGTTTTCAGCGGCCGCGCTACGCAGCCGGCGCGATGCGGGCTCCGGCGCCCTTCGCGCCTACTCGTCCCTCGGCGTGGGCAGTGCCCGCAGCGGCGGCGGGCTCGCGGGGGCGTCGGCCCGCACCAGGAACAGGGGGCACTCCAGGGCGGCAGTCAGCGGGCGCAGGTCGCCCTCGTCAGGCACCACCAGGCCGCCGAACTGGCAGACGACCATGCCGCCGTTGAGCCGCCGCAGGGTCTCGGCCATGGAGGCTGACGCGCCGCGTGCGACGGCCACAGGCTCGATGCGCACGCCTTCGCGGTCCTCCACGACCAGGCGGGCCTCGCCCTCCATCTGGGCCAGATCCGCCTCGCTGGCGGCCACCAGGAGCAGCACCACCTCGGCCCCGTCCACGGAGGCGAGACGCTCGGCCAGACGCAGCATGTCGGGCAGCTCGGCCATCTCCTCCACGGCGACGATCACCGGACCCGCCACCCGCTGCGCCCTGGGACCGACCGTGACGATGCCAGTGGTGCCGGAGACCTCGGCCAGCATCTGCTTGAGGGCGGAGCTGTGGCCGGCGCTGAACGGCTCGCCCAGCGCCACCACGTTCCACGGACCCACCTCGGCGCAGGCCATGGTGAGCGCGCGCAGCGGCTCGTCGCGGACCACGCGGCAGCGCAGCGGCACCTGCGCCTCGCGCGCCAGCGCCTCCAGCTGCCGCCGTGTACCCTGCGCGGCGAGGTGCAGATCCCGCATCATGCCGTCGATCGACAGCGGGCGGCTCTCCCGCCCTGAGAGCGAGATCTCGTGCACGAAGCCGTAGGCCGCGCAGTCGAACAGTTGCTTGTCCTCGATGAACAGGCTCTCCAGGTCCGACCCGAACGCACGGGCAATCTGCACGGCGGCGCGCATGGCGATGGCGCTGGGGTGGCCGGAGCGGATCTGGATCACGACCCGGCCACGGTCCTCTCCGGACTGGGCAACGTGGGCGATCATAGGGCTCTCATTGAGTGATAGTGGCCATCACGGCGTCTCGTCAGGTCCCTCGCTGGTCTCGTGGCCGCCCTTGGCGCGGCTGCGCGCCGCGAAGGACTTGAGCTTGTCCTCCACCAGGCGGTTGATGGTACCGGCCGGGAATGTGCCGTCGGGTCCCCGCTCGCCGGCCTTCACCCCGGTTAAAATCTCGATACCCTCGTCGATGGTGCTGACGGCGTAGATGGAGAACTGCCCGTTCTTGACAGCCTCCACCACATCCTCGCGCAGCATCAGGTGCTGGACGTTGGACATGGGGATCAATACCCCCTGCTCCCCATCGAGGCGCCTGCCGCGGCAGACATCGTAGAACCCCTCGATCTTCTCGTTGACGCCGCCGATGGCCTGCACCTCGCCCTGCTGGTTGACAGAGCCGGTGACTGCCAGCGACTGCCTGATCGGCACCTCGGACAGCGCCGAGAGGAGGGCGTAAAGCTCGACCGACGAGGCGCTGTCGCCGTCCACCCCGCCGTAGGACTGCTCGAACACCAGGGTGGCCGCGAGCGCCAGCTGCGCGTCGAGCGCATAGCGCCCGGCCAGGAACCCCCACAGGATCATGACGCCCTTGGAGTGCAAGGGGCCGCCCAGCTTGGCCTCGCGCTCGATATCCGTTACCCGCCCGGAGCCCAGGCGCACCCGCGCGGTGATGCGGCTGGGGCGGCCGAAGGAGAAGGAGCCGAGCTGCAGCACGGACAGGCCGTTGATGCGGCCCACCGCGGCGCCCTCGGTATCGACCAGCACAATGCCGCGGGCGATGCTCTCCTGGGCGCGGTCGCGCAGCCGGTCCGCGCGCTGGATCTGCTCCTCGATGGCGCGGGCCACATCCGGACGGCCGGTGATCTTGCGGCCGGCCTGACTCGACCAGTAGTCCGCCTCACGCACGATGTCGGAGAGCCGCCCCAGCTCGATGGACAGCTTCTCCCGGTCATCGGCCAACCGGGCGCCCTCGTCGATGACGCGCGCCACCGCGGCCGCATCGAGCGGCTTGAGCCCGCGTTCCTTGACCACCGAGGCGATCAGCCTGGCATAGGCGTTGTCGTTCTCCGAGGAGCGGGCGATGGTATCGTCGAAATCCGCCTGCACCTTGAAAAAGCGGGGGAAATCCGGATCGTTGGCCGCCAGCAGGTAGTAGAGCTCGCGGTCGCCGAACAGCACCACCTTGACATCGAGGGGGATCGGCTCGGGATCGAGCGTCTGGGTGGAGATGAGCCCCGACATCTCGGTCGGCTGCTCGATGCGGATCTGGCGCGACTTGATGGCGCGCTTCAATGCCTCCCAGGCGAACTGCGACAGCAGCAGCCGACGCGCATCGACCAGGAGATAGCCGCCGTTGGCCCTGTGCAGTGCCCCCGGCTTGATCAGCAGGAAGTCGGTGACGAGCGTGCCCATCTGCGCCAGGTGCTCGATCCGCCCGACGACGTTGCCGTAGGTGGGGTTGTTCTCCTCGATCACCGGGGCGCCGGCGGTCGTATCGCCGTTGGCAGCCATGACGTTGATCAGGTAGCGCCGGAAGCGCGGGTCCTGCGCACTGTCGGCGGGCCGCCTGACCAGGGCGTTCTCCTCCTCGCCGGTGGCGAGGAACAGCGCCACGTTGCGCACCATGTCGTGGGCAGCGGCCTCAAGGTAGGCAGCGGCGTCAGGCACGTCGCTGAAGGCGGCATGCAGCTCCATCAGCGCATCGCGCACCGCCGATGTGGCAATCTCCTCGTTCAGCTCGCTCAGCTGCTGGCGTCGCTTCTTGTCGACCTTGGGCAGGCGCTCCAGGATCGCCGCCAGCTCCTTCTCCAGGGCGCCGATCTTGGTCTCTACGTCCCGGCGCATGCCCTCGGGGAGCGCGTTGAACACCTCGGGCTTTACGACCTTGCCCTCGTGCATGGGCGCCATGGCGAAGCCGGTGGGGGTGCGCAGCAGCGCGATGTTCTGGCCCTGGGCCTTCTTGCTGAGCACCTCCAGCGCCTCCTCGTTGCCGGAGCGGAACTGCTCGTCCATGGCGCGCCGTCGGACCTGGTAGTCCTCGCTCTCGAAGCGGGCCGGCAACACCCCTCGCAGCTCGTCGAGGGCGGCGATCATGCCCTTGGCGAGGGTCTTGGCGCGCCGGGAGGGCAGCTGCAAAGCCTTGGGCCGGTTGGGGTTCTCGAAGTTGTATACGTATGCCCAATCCGGCGGCGGAGGCGCCTCGGCGGCCTTGGGCCCCAGGTGCGCCTTCACCGCCGTGGTCTTGCCCGAGGCCGGCGGCCCCAGCACGAACATGTTGAAATCGTAGCTTCTTATGCCGACGCCGAACTGGATCGCCTTGAGCGCCCGCTCCTGGCCGATCAGGCCGGTGATCGGCACCAGCTCGTCTGTGGTCTTGAAGCCCAGCGAGCCGGGGCTCACCACCCGGCGCAGCTCGGACGCGGGCAGGGGCCTGGGTCTGACGGCCGGGACCACGGCTGCAGGGGCAGCCGCTGCCGGCGCAGAGGCAGGTGCTTTCGGAGCCACTGTGGCCGTCTCTTCGCCCTGGGGTTGCACAACGACGTCTTCGGTCGGCTGCGAACGTTTGAAAAACATGCGATAACCGCCCCCGTCTGCTCTTCTCATCCCTGGATAACGGCGGGCGCTGTCGCGAAGTCCGCAGGAGAACGCCCTTTAGCTAAGCTTTCTAGCGCAAACCCAAGGGTCTGCCGAGACGGGAGGGACACAGTGATGCGTGATCTCGCTCCGATGACCTTGCTGCCAGCCGATCCCTGCCTGCCCACCGGGCAGCCGCCGGGCGCTGCCGACATATGCCGGGGCGTGGCGCGCCTCTTGAGCGCCCACGGCATGGCGCCGGTCCCCGAGGTCTCCCTGGCCAACGGGCGCCGCGCCGACGTGGTGGCCATCGCCGGCGGGGGTGGGATCTGGATCGTCGAGATCAAATCCTCCGTCGATGACTTCCGGACGGACAGAAAATGGCCTGAATACCGGGCGTTCTGCGACTGCCTCTTCTTCGCTGTCGCCCCGGCGTTCCCGCGTGACATCCTGCCGCCCGACACCGGCGTGATCGTCGCCGACCGCTACGGGGGCGAGGTCATCCGTGGCGCCCCCGAGCACCGGCTGTCCGGCGCGCGGCGCAAGGCCGTCACTCTCCGCGTGGTGCATACCGCAGCGTTGCGACTGCAAGCCGCGGCCGACCTGGAGGCCAGGCGGCGGTGAGTGGTTGAGTCGTTGTGGAAAAGCTTGCGTTGAGCACCATGGAGTGCCGCCGCCTGCCAGCGTACGTTGTAGGCTTGCACAGCTTGCTGCGGGTGCGCTCAAGAGCCACGCCCCCGCTGCAACCCAAATGGGCAAGGTTGTCAGAGTCGCAACGGACAGCCACTTCTGCTAGCGTTGCACCAGATCAAGGACGCGGATCCCTCTCCGGCACGAGGTAACATGCGGGTTCGGCCCACGACGCTGCTCGGCATCGCACTAGTCCTAAGCCTGAACGTCCTCCTCAGCCTGGGGGCGAGGGTTGCCGCGGCGGCAGACGACCCGCCTGAGCAGATCGTCGATCCGCGCTCGTCGCTTGGCGGCTACCTTGCCGGTCGGGTTGCCGCCAAGGATCACGACCACGCCGCCGCAGCGACCTTCTATGAGAAGGTCCTCCAGCACGACCCCGACAACGCCATGCTGCTTGCCGTGGCCCTGGAGGTGGAGGCGAGCGAAGCCAACTGGGCGCGCGCCGAGGTCCTGAGCCGTCGCCTCGTCGCCGTCAGGCCGGCGAGCGCCTGCGCCAGCGGGCCGCCCGCGGTCTGCAGAGCCAGCCGCATTGCCCATACGCTGCTGGGCATCATCGCCTTCAAGGCCGGGGGCTACACGGAGGCTGAGCAGCATTTCCAGGATGCCGGCATACCGTCCGTCGCCAGCGCTTGGGCCATCCAGGCCCAGGGACGCACCGACGATGCCTTGGCCGCCATCGACGGCGCGAAGCTGTCAGAAACATTCCTTCGCTATAACCGCGCGCTCCTGGCCGACGTCGCGGGCCGCACCGCGGAGGCCAGCGCCGCCTACAGCCGCATCTGGAAGACCGACCAGCGCGTCGTGCGCATCGCGCTCGCCTATGCCCACCATGCCGCCAGTGCCGGCGACGCCAAGCTCGCCCAGAGCGTGCTGAGCTCGCACATGGAAGCTACCAAGGCCCACCGGCACCCCCTGGCGGTGGCGCTGCAGGCGGAAATCAGGGCCAGGCGCCCCGTCCGGCTGCTTGTGGCCTCGCCCGAGGACGGGATGGCCGAGCTGTTCTACTGGCTGGGACTGGTGGAGGTCGACCGCTGGCAGCAATCCATTGCCAACGATCGCGTTCTCGGAGAGGACTCTCGCGAGTCCGTCCTGCGGCTCGCCATCGCCCACCTGCAGATTTCGCTCTATCTCAATCCCAATTCGGCCTTCACGTTGCTCTCGATGGCGGATGCCCAGGAGGCGGCGAAGCGCTATGAGGCCGCCAACGAGGCCTACGGCCGGATCGACAAAGGCAAGTCGATCGAGGTTCTCGTCGACATTCGCAAGGCCACAAATCTCAATCGCCTGGAGCGCGTTGCCGAGGCCCAGGCGCTCCTTGAGGATCTGGCGCGCAGACATCCGCGCGATATCCGACCCGTGGAGGCCCTGGGCAACCTCATGCGCGACCACAAGCGCTACGCGGAGGCGGTGACCTATTACGACAAGGCGATCGCCCTCATCGGCCGGCCGGAGCGCGCGCACTGGACCTTCTTTTTCCGACGCGGCGCCAGCTACGAGCGCCTGAAGAAGCTGCGACAGGCCGAGGCCGACCTGCAACGCTCCTTGAGGCTCAAAGGCGACGAGCCGAGCACGCTGAACTATCTCGGCTACACGTGGATCGACAACAACCGCAATCTGCGCAAAGGCCTGAAGCTGATCGAGCAGGCGGTCCGGCTGCGACCCAACGATGGTGCGATCGTGGACAGTCTGGGGTGGGCGCACTACCGCCTCGGCAATTTCCAGGAGGCGGTCAAGCATCTGGAGTACGCGGTCGGTCTGGTGCCGAGCGACTCAACGCTGAACGACCATCTGGGAGACGCCTATTGGCGTGTTGGCCGCAAGCGCGAGGCACGCTTCCAGTGGAACCACGCGCTGAAGCTGGACCCGGAGCCGGAGGCCGTCGAGAAGATCCGCCAGAAGCTCGAGAAGGGCCTGCCCGCAACACAACCTCAGCTCAAGCGCCGCAAGGATCCGGTAAGCGCAGAGCGCCCCAAACGTCGCAGTGCCGGCAACACCAAGCAGCCCTAGCAGCTTGGCAGGCGTACGGCGTCAACCGGCGCCGGGGCGGGGTTGGCGCGCCAACGAGCAAGGCCCAACGAAGGCCCAACGTAGGCCTGTCGACCTGCATGTCGATCCCCGAGGCAATTGTCGAACGCGCCCGCGCCAAGGTGAACCTGACCCTCAACGTGCGCGGGCGCCGCAGCGACGGCTACCACGAGATCGAAAGCCTCGTCACATTCGCCGATGTGCACGATAGAGTGACGCTGCAGCCGGGCGCGCTCAGCGGCGTGAAGGTCGCCGGCCCCTGGGCGCAGCAGATCGCCGGCGAGAACCTGCTCGCCGGGACGCTGGCGCTGCTGGCGGAGGCAGAGCCGGCGCTGCGCCTTGGAGCCGTGCAACTTGAGAAGCGGCTGCCCGTGGCCGCCGGCCTCGG
>JBAPMW010000392.1:0-3025 GCA_049278815.1 Hyphomicrobiaceae bacterium | reverse complement strand
CCATGAGGTCATGCTCGCAGGGTCCGATACCTCATTAGCGAGCTCGCGCCCCGTCGGGATTGCCCGCTTGCCAGAGTCTTGCCAGAGCCCACGGATTGCCGACACCCCCCGAATCGTGAAATGGCAGGCTCGGAGCTTGGGCGAAGAGGACTGCCCCATGAACATCATGACCCATGGCGGGGTGACTGCTCCGTCGGATATCTCGGAGATCGCCGAGAACACGTCGGCAGCCTGCCTGTCAACGCGCATCCGCCAGCTCAACCGCATCATCACGCGCGTCTACGACGACGCCATGCGTCCGCTCGGCATCACCGTCAGCCAGTTCACGCTGCTGACCCAGCTTGCCCAGCAGGACGGCATCACCGCGGTCGAGATCGGCCACGCCCTGGACATCGAGAAATCGACGCTGTCGCGCAACCTGAAGCGCCTCCTGAAGGACGGCCACATCACCATGGACCCGCCCGCCGGCCGGCGCGGCCGCGGCCTGCATCTGACCGTCAAGGGCGCCCAGGCGATCCAGCAAGGCTATCCTGTCTGGCGCGAGGCCCAGACCCGCACCCTGGCCGTGATGGGCCCCGAGAGCCGCGGCACGCTCGATGTGTTCCTGACGCAGGCGGAGAAGCTGGCGGCGGCGTAGGGGGCGGGGGCCAGGCTTGGGATCGCCCAGAGCCGTAGGGCGGATCGGGCGGCAGCCGTAATCCGCTGAATCCGGGACGCAATGGGCGGATTGCGCTTCGCTGATCCGCCCTATGGCCAATGGCCCTGCGGCGCGCAGCAGGACTCCTTTGCTGTGGATCGCTATATAGGCGGCGCAGCCAGCCACCGAATCGCCCCTGCGCCCCGAGAGATGAACGACACCAAGCCCCCCACCGTCACCCCCGATCTCGTCGCCGAGCACGGCCTGACGCCGGCGGAATACTCCCGCCTCCTCCAGATCCTGGGCCGCGAGCCCTCCTTCACGGAGCTCGGCATCTTCTCGGTGATGTGGAGCGAGCACTGCTCCTACAAGTCGTCGCGCATCTGGCTCGCGAAACTCCCCACCACCGGCCCCCAGGTCATCCAGGGCCCCGGCGAGAACGCCGGGGTGGTGGACATCGGTGACGGCGACGCGGTGGTGTTCAAGATGGAGAGCCACAACCACCCCTCGTTCATCGAGCCCTACCAGGGCGCCGCCACCGGCGTCGGCGGCATCATGCGCGACGTGTTCACCATGGGCGCGCGCCCCATCGCCAACCTCAACGCGCTGCGCTTCGGCGACCCGGCCCACCCGCGCACACGCCACCTGGTGGCCGGCGTGGTGGCGGGCATCGGCGGCTACGGCAACTGCACGGGCGTGCCCACCGTCGGCGGCGAGACCAACTTCGACGCCGCCTACAACGGCAACATCCTCGTCAACGCCATGTGCATCGGCCTCGCCAGGGCCGACCGGATCTTCTACTCGGCCGCCAGGGGCGTAGGCCTGCCGGTGGTCTACGTCGGTTCCAAGACCGGGCGCGACGGCATCCACGGCGCCACCATGGCGTCGGCCGAGTTCGACGACAACTCCGCCGAGAAGCGCCCCACCGTGCAGGTGGGCGATCCGTTCACCGAGAAGCTCTTGATCGAGGCGTGCCTGGAGCTGATGGCCACCGACGCCATCGTCGCCATCCAGGACATGGGCGCGGCGGGCCTCACCTCGTCCAGCATCGAGATGGCCGACAAGGGCGGCGTCGGGCTGGAGCTGGAGCTGGACAAGGTGCCCCAGCGCGAAAGCCACATGACCGCCTACGAGATGATGCTCTCCGAGTCCCAGGAGCGCATGCTGATGGTGCTGAAGCCGGGACGCGAGGCGCAAGCCGAGGCCGTGTTCCGCAAGTGGGACCTCGACTTCGCCGTCATCGGCCACACCACCGACACGGGGCGCCTCATCGTCAGGCACAACGGCGCCGTGGAGGCCGATCTGCCGGTGCACACGCTGGCCACCTCGGCGCCCCGGTACGAGCGGCCGTGGGCGCCGACGATTCCACCTAAGATCATCCTCGGCGAGTGGGTGGCGGCACCGAATTCGATGCTGGGCACGCTGAAGGCCATGATGGCCGGCCCGCACTTGTGCTCGCGGCGCTGGATCTGGGAGCAGTACGACCACATGGTGATGGCGGACACCGTCGGCCGCCCCGGCGGCGACGCGGCTATTGTGCGCGTGCACGGCACCAATAAGGGCATCGCCGCCACCTGTGATGTGACGCCGCGCTACGTCCTGGCCGACCCGGTCATGGGCACCAAGCAGGCGGTGGCAGAGGCGTGGCGCAACCTGATCGCGGTCGGCGCCGACCCGCTCGCCATCACCGACAACATGAACTTCGGCAACCCCGAGCGGGCGGAGGTGATGGGCCAGTTCGTCGGCGCCGTGCAGGGCATGGCCGAGGCCTGCAGCGTGCTCAAGTTCCCCGTCGTCTCCGGCAACGTCTCCCTCTACAACGAGACCAACGGCGTCGCCATCCCGCCGACGCCGGCGATTGGGGCCGTGGGGTTGGTGCCGGACTTGCGCCGTGTTGCGAGCATCGCGCTGCAGACGGAGGGCAACCTCCTGGTCCAGATCGGCCGCGAGACCGGGCACCTGGGGCAGTCCCTCTACCAGCTCCACGCGACGGCCAAGAACGAGGGCGCTCCGCCTCCGGTGGATTTGGCCGACGAGATCAAAGCCGGCAACCTGGTCCGCGCCCTCATCCGCGAGCGCAAGGTCGGCGCCGTCCACGACGTTTCGGATGGGGGCCTTCTGGTCGCCATCGCCGAGATGGCCCTGGCGGGGGGCGTGGGCGTCCAACTCTACCCCTACGAAGGCAAGCTCCCCCCCCACGCCGCCTGGTACGGCGAGGACCAGGCCCGCTACGTCCTGGAGGTCGCGCCGGAGCTCGCCGAGGAGGTTATCGAGCGGGCGCGGCTGCTGGCGCTGCCGGCGCGCGTGGTGGCGCTGGTGGGCGGCGACGCGCTCACGCTCAAGGACGAGGCGCCGCTGCCGTTGGGGGACCTGCGGTCCGAGCACGAG
>JBAPMW010000391.1:0-3503 GCA_049278815.1 Hyphomicrobiaceae bacterium | reverse complement strand
CCTACCGGCGGCGTGTACCCGCCGTTCAAGCCACGGCCCATCAGACCGAAGCGACAGGCGCACAGCAAAGCTGCGGCAGCTCGGAAGAATGCTGGCTGGGGGACTAGGATTCGAACCTAGATTAACGGAGTCAGAGTCCGCTGTTCTGCCGTTGAACTATCCCCCATCGGCGCGAGAATGGGCTTTGGGAGCCGCCAGACCTACTGGCACAGGTCAGTTGGTCTGGCAAGCCCCCGGTGGTCCCGGACTGGTCCCGGATATCCCTGGTGTCCCCTCGCTTTGCGCCAGACTTTGCAGGGCTCCGCCGGCGTCGGCGCCGTCGTCGTCGTCTGCCCAAGTCCCCAACCGGGCCACATCCAAGTGCTTCAAAGGGCTTCTTGCAGATTTCCACACCAATCCACCCGGATGATGCGGTCATTGTGTCCCTGTTTTGTCTGCGGCCTTGTGCCTCGCAACCGTTCGGGCTGATGATGGGTGGGGACGGGACCTGCTTACGCGCAGGCTCGTGCCTGTGGTTGGGTGCGATCCCCGATCCCGTGAAGCGAGCCCCCCTCGGGGGGTCGCTTCGGGACACCGTGGCCTGAGCCGCGAGAGGGCTGATGATGCCCTCCTCAGAGGCAGGACCACGGATATCCGATCTGCGCGACCGATTCAGAAAAGAGCCACCATGCTGCCCAAGCCGCGCGCCGACCTGAAGCCCAATACGCTGGATTTCGAGCGCCTGCCCCTGGTCAAGCCGACGGGCTTTCGCGAGTACGATGCGCGCTGGCTTTTTCCCAACGACATCAACCTGATGGGCCTCAACGCCATCGGCCTTGGCCTCGCCACCCTGGCGGGCGAGCGCGGCATCCCCAGGCGCTTCGTCGTCGGCCACGATTTCCGCTGGTACTCCGCGGCCGTGAAGCAGGGCCTCATCGCCGGCCTGCTGGCCGGCGGCGCGGAGGTGCACGACATCGGCCTCGCCCTGTCGCCGATGGCCTATTTCGCCCAGTTCGAGCTCGGTGTCGAAGGCGTGGCGATGGTCACCGCCAGCCACAACGACAACGGCTGGACCGGCATCAAGATGGGCCTCGAGCGCCCGCTCACTTTCGGGCCGGACGAGATGACGGCGCTGAAGGACATCGTGCTCAACGCCCGCTGGAGCGCCCAGGGAAGCACATTGGGCGGCGGTCGCTACATCTTCGTGCCCGATCTGGCCGAGCGCTATATGCGCGCGCTGGCCGACCGGCCGCGGCTCAAGCGCAGGCTGAAGGTGGTGGCGGCCTGCGGCAACGGCACCGCCGGCGCGTTCGCGCCCCAGGTCCTGGAGGCGATCGGCTGCGAGGTGGTCCCGCTCGACTGCGAGCTTGACCACTCCTTCCCGCGCTACAACCCCAATCCGGAAGACATGAAGATGCTCCACGCCATCTCCGAGGCGGTGCTGGCCAGCCAAGCCGACGCCGGCTTGGGCTTCGACGGCGACGGCGACCGCTGCGGGGTGGTCGACAACGAGGGGCACGAGATCTTCGCCGACAAGGTGGGCGTGATGCTGGCCCGCGACCTCTCCGCCCGCCACCCCAACGCCGTCTTCGTCGCCGACGTGAAATCCACGGGCCTCTTCCTCACCGACCCGGTGCTCAAGGCCAACGGCGCCAAGACCCTCTACTGGAAGACCGGCCACTCCTACATGAAGCGCTATACCCACGAGCAGAGGGCGCTGGCGGGCTTCGAGAAGTCCGGCCACTTCTTCTTCCAGCCACCGCTCGGCCGCGGCTACGACGACGGCCTCGTCACCGCGCTCGCCGTCTGCGACCTCCTCGACCGCAATCCGTTGAGGTCCCTCGCCGACCTCAAGAACGCGCTGCCCAAGACCTGGGGCTCCCCCACCATGTCGCCGCACTGCGCCGACGAGGCCAAATACGGCGTCGTCGCCAGGATCACGGAGCAGTACCAGGACGCCGCCGCCAAGGGCGCCCCGGTCGCCGGCCAGAGCATCCGCGACCTCGTCACCGTCAACGGCGTCCGCGTCACGCTCGACGACGGCACCTGGGGCCTGGTGCGCGCCTCCTCCAACAAGCCCGAGCTGGTGGTGGTGGTTGAAAGCCCCACGTCAGAGGCCAACATGCGCGCCATCTTCGCGGATATCGACGCGCGCCTCGGGCGGTTTCCCGAGGTGGGGGCGTACAACCAGAAGATTTGAGCCTCCGCGGCGATCTGAGGGGGGCGAAGATTGCCCACGCGACTTGCCGAAGAGGCCTGTAGATTGTCGGTCTCTTGTGCTCGCGGGCGGTCGAGCCTCCTGGCCTCGCCGCGATTTCGGAGATTCGCGGCAACAGGAAGAAGCGGTTGACGAAAATGACGCGCATGAGCGTTAGCCTGCCACCCGACACGGCCGATGGGCACGCATGTCAATGGAGGCGGCGCCCCGAAGAGTCAAACGGTTGCTGACCGGCAGGCTTTTGGGCATGGGGCAGCAAGACCGATGGCGGCGAGGCCGCCCGCTTCGAAGTGCTGCGGGGGTTGCCGGCCCGGCGGCACCACGGCACCACTTGAGCTTCATCTCGGGTTCCACATCGGACAACAGATTTTTCAACAGCTGGCCGAAGGTCACCCCTGCAATCCCGTTTGACAGAGAGAATGAAAGAAGCGCCCACAGAACATCTGCGGGCAACGGGGAGGCGTCATGCGGGCACGCCAGCTCATCGGCGACCATGGCTTCAGCCGTGACGATCTAGCCGTGATTCTTGAGGGGTTCGAAGACGCTTGGGCCGAAATCGGCCCCGACGCTGGTCCAGACCCCATCGTAATGGAGGCGGTAAGGCTGAGCCTTGCACGTATTGTGGTGAGTGTTGCGCAGGCCGGACCTATCGACCGCGGCAGGATCAACGCTGCGGCGGTCGACGCATTCCGGGCAATGCACCGGATCGTGGGCTCGGCACCGCGGAAGTCTTCGATGCCCTGACGGAACAGCTGGAACAGCGGCTCCGGATCATGATGGGGCCCGCTATCCGTCGACGCCAACAGGTCGAGGGCCCGCTCAAAGCCGCTGCGGCTGGCTGTCGGTATCGGCAAGAAGCGCTTGTTGAGGCGGCGACAGATCGTCTTGGCCATCCGGCATGCGCCGTGGCTGATACAGTCGATCGGGCATATGACGGCGTCGCAGCCCTCGATCAACTCCTCGATGCGGTGCAGGCTGTCTTCGACGCCGCCGTCGTGGTGAAGAATGGCGGCTACGCGTGCTTCAGCCGCCGATCGCAAGTGGGGCAGCAGGCTTGTACGCCCGCCGATATAGAGAATGCGATGTTGCCGCAAGGCTTGGGCATCTCGTGCTGGTGCAGTCCGTGCAACGGTGGCATCGATGCCGCGACGATGCGTGCGCTCTGTCTCGAGTCGCGCGCTGAAGCGCGCAACGGCGGCTTCGGCTGTACTGGGCGGCGGCCTCCTTGCCATCGGAGCGCTCGCTGCAGCTGGCCCGCTCCTGCGCACGCTGATCGGCGGCGGCATCGGGATGATGCTTGGTGGAC
>JBAPMW010000390.1:0-3544 GCA_049278815.1 Hyphomicrobiaceae bacterium | reverse complement strand
CGCTGAGACTCTACCACAACGGCGAGATCGGCCTCCTGCCCTTGCTCCGGGCCATGACGGTGCACCCCGCCAAGCTGCTGGGGCTGCCATCCGGCCGGCTGGAGAAGGGCGCGCCGGCCGACCTGATCCTCGTCGATATCGACCAGCCCTGGGTGGTCGACAAGGCCCAGATGCGGGCGCGCTCGAGGAACTCGCCGTTCGACGAGAGCAGGATGCAGGGCCGCGTATGCTTAACCATGGTTGCCGGCGACCTTGTCTACGAATACTCTGGCGCCCAACGCGGCTAGGCTCGCGCCACACCATCTTTCAGGCGACGTCCGATGGGCCTTCTCCTCACGTTCACGGGGCTTCTTGCCCTCCTGGCGGGCTACCTGCTGGGCTCCATCCCGTTCGGCCTGGTGCTGACCAAGGCTGCCGGGCTCGGCGACGTACGCCAGATCGGCTCCGGCAACATTGGCGCCACCAATGTCCTGCGCACCGGCAACAAGGGGCTGGCGGCGGCCACACTGCTCCTCGACACGCTCAAGGGCACCGTCGCGGTGCTGATGGTCTACCATTTGGCCCTCTGGCTCGGCAGCCCCGTGGGCAACGCCGGCGACTGCAGCCGTATCGCCGGCCTTGGAGCGCTCCTCGGGCACGTCTTTCCGGTGTGGCTGCGGTTTCAGGGCGGCAAGGGCGTCGCAACCTTCATCGGCGTCCTCATCGGCATATTCCTGGAAGCCGCCATCTTTTTCGGGCTGATCTGGCTCGTGGTGGCGGCCGGTACCCGCTACTCCTCACTCGCGGCGCTGTGCGCCACGGCCGGGGTGGTGCTCTTCTATGCCGTGACCGGCTGGGTCGGACTGCCCGTCATCGCTGCCATGGCCGTCCTGATCTTCCTCAAGCACCACGAGAATATCCGTCGTCTGCTCGCAGGCCAGGAGGGCAAGATTGGGGCGCGGTCGTGACAGACCTCCCGAGCCGACGCCGGCGCCCCCTTCCATGGGGCCGCCGAGTGTACCCCTGGGCGCACCGCTGAGCGCACCCCTGGGCGCACCGCTGAGCCCTGGGCAGCGGCTCGCCTGCGTGCGCCTCATCCGCAGCGAGAACGTGGGGCCGGTGACCTACCGCGAGCTCGTCCGGCATTTCGGCGATGCCGGGAAGGCGCTGGAAGCCCTGCCGGAGCTGTCGCGTCGCGGCGGCTACCGCCAGTCAATCCGCATCTGCCCCCGCGAGGCTGCGGAGAGCGAGCTGGCCGCGGCGGCCAGGATCGGTGCCCGCGCCCTTCTGGTGGGCGAGCCGGGCTACCCGGAGGCGCTGGCCGCCATCGACCCGCCGCCGCCCCTCATCTACGTCAAGGGCAACGCCGGCCACCTCTCCCGCCCGATGCTGGCCATCGTCGGCGCCCGCAACGGCTCGGCGGCGGGGCAGAGGCTCGCCCGCCTGTTCGCCGCCCGCATCGGCACCGCCGGGTTCGTGATCGTCTCAGGTCTCGCCCGCGGCATCGACGCGGCGGCGCACGAGGGCGCGCTCGCCACCGGCACGGTGGCGGTGCTGGCCGGCGGGCCGGACAACGTCTATCCGCCCGAGCATGCCACCCTGCAGCGGCGGATTGCCGAGGAGGGCTGCCTCGTCACCGAGAACCCGCCGGGCTTCGCGCCGCGCGCCCAGGACTTCCCACGCCGCAACCGCATCGTCTCCGGCCTGGCGCTCGGCGTCCTGATCGTCGAGGCGGCGCGGCGGTCGGGCACGCTGGTCACCGCCCGCATGGCCGGCGAGCAGGGCCGGGAGGTGTTCGCCATCCCCGGCCACCCGCTCGACCCGCGCGCCGAGGGCACCAACGGCCTCCTCAAGTCCGGCGCCACCCTGGTCACGGAGCCCGACGACGTGCTCGGCGCGCTCGCACCCCTGCTGCGCGAGCCGCCCCGTCAGCTGGCCCCCGTCGCGCCCCCCGCATCGGTACGGGAGCCCCGCGAGGAGCGGTCCCCCCTCCCCGGCCCGATCGAGGCCGACCGCGACCGCCTCATCCAGGCGTTGGGCCCCGCCCCGGTGGACGTGGACGAGCTGGCCCGCGCCACCGGCCTGCCGCCCCGCGCCGTCCAGATCGCCCTGCTGGAGCTGGCGCTCGCCGGCCGCATCGAGCGCCACGGGCACCATCTGGTATCGCTGAAGCAGGCGTAGTGCCGTCACCTACGGCTGCCTCGCGGCGTAGCGGAAGAACAGGTCCTCGCCGCTGCGCGAGCCGTACTCGTAGGGTTGCTGCTTCTTGCCGGTCTCCGCCAACACGTCGTCGCGCACCATGCGGAAGAGCTTGCCGACCTCCAGGCCGGGCTCGGCCAGATGCCTGAGCAGCGCCTTGGCATAGGGGCTGTTCTCGCCCGCCTGGCCGTCGAGCGCAATCTGACCACCCCTGGCCGCGTAGGCCACGAGCACGTTGACGCCGGGCTGCTCGAAGGGCTCAAGGCCCAAAACGTTTGTGCCGTCGAAACGCGTAAGCCCCCGCACCTCGATCGCGCGCCCCGTCGCATCCGTCCAGCGCTGCTGGAAGGGATTGTTGCGGCAAGCGTCGAGGATCAGGAGCTGCAGCTTGCTCGCAGGCTTCAGTCGCGCCTGCACCCAATCGAGCCGCAGCGTCTCCTTCTCCAGGTCCGCCGGTTGCCTGAGCTCCGCATCCACCGGCACCAGATAGTTGCGGCCTCCCACCTCAATGCCGTGGCCGGCGTAGTAGATGACGGCCCACTCGGCACCCTTTGCGAGGGCCTCGAACGCCTCGAGCTTCTCACGCATCTGCTTGAGACTGAGATTGTAGCCCTCGATGACCTCGAAACCGTCCGAGCTGCGCAGCGCCTCGACGATGTCGCGGCCGTCCTTTGCCGGATTGGGCAGCGTGCCAATCTTCCCGTATGCGGCATTGCCGATCACGAGGGCCACGCGGCGACCCAAGTTGGCAGGCCGCTGGGCGCGCAGCGCGGCGAGCCGCCTAGTTAGCTCGGCCTGCTTGCTCCTCTGGTCGTTGCGCCGCGGGGGGAGGGGCGACGGCCTTGGCATAGTCCGCGACCGCCTTCGCGCGCTTGCCCAGCGCCTCGTAGACCTCGCCACGGCCGATGGCGCTGGGAGGCGGAGTGGCCTGCGGGACGGGGGATTTGGCCAGCCCGGCCAGGGCCAGATGAAGGACTGTCGCTCGTGCCTCCGGCTGCCTGTCCCGGAGGGGCCTACCTCAAAAGTCGTCACAGAACTCCGCCCGCCGGCCGCGGGCGGCGCACTGAGCGCAACCCGAGGGAAGGGACCTTATCTGGGGGCGCGCCGCCACCGGCCCTCGCGGACTTGCGGCCCAAGGCTCATCGCGCGGAGCGGGCGCGGGCTTTCCTGCCCGCAGTGATCCGCAGCCGTTCTCGCTGTGCTGCAGGCTCGCTGATGCCCATCCACTCCCGGTTGCTGGTGACACGAGCACTTTAGCAGCATCATCCAAACTGAGCGCGGTAGGGACGTGAGTTACCTCACGCCCCCCGCACAGAACCGTACGGGCCCAATTAAGGCATACGGCTCCCACCTTGGGTGTGTGGCG
>JBAPMW010000389.1:0-4285 GCA_049278815.1 Hyphomicrobiaceae bacterium | reverse complement strand
GCGCCATGCACATTGTCTGCTGGCGCCCGCCGCTGCTCCATGGTGACGCGAGGGCGCGGACGGGATACGATTGCCGGCCGACAGCGAGGCCGATTGGCAGGGCTCTTGCGTGCGGCAGCGCGGGCGCCAGCGATGCCGTGTGCACGTCAACAGGAGCACGTCATGAGGGCCGCAAGCCCCGGAGGCTTGGGTCGAGGCTTGGTCGAGACCTGGGCCGGGCGCGCGATGAGGCTGGCCCGATGAGCACTGCCCACTCCCGTCCCGGCGCCGGTGTCTTCCTGGTGAACGCCCACGAGCGCATCGTGCTCGGCACTCCGGCCGAGGCGGCGGTGGGGGCGGAGGCCGGGCGCTGGGGCGCGCGTCGGGTGTTCATCGTCTCGACCGGCTCGCTGGCGCGCCTGGAGCGTGGGCCCCTGCAGCGCATCGAGCGCGCGCTGGGCACCGCCCACGCCGGCACCTGCGCGAGCATCAGGTCGCACAGCCCGCTCGAGGACGTGGTGGCAGGTGCCAACGCTGCCCGCGCGGCCGGGGCCGACCTGATTGTGGCAGTGGGCGGCGGCTCGGTGATCGACGCCACCAAGGCCATGCTGCTGTGCCTCTGGCTGGGCCTCGACACGCCGGAGGCGATGCAGCCCTACAGCTCGGGCTTCGCACGCACCTATTGCGAGGGTGTTGCGCTGCCGGCAGAGCCGGTGCGCATGGTCTCGGTCTCGACCACGCTGTCGGGCGCCGAGCTCACCGACAACGCCGGGATCAGCCAGCCGGGGATCGGCAAGCAGTCGTTCCGCCACCGGCTGTTTGCTCCGCGCTCGATCGTGCTCGACCCGGCGGCGACGCTCGACACGCCGCAGCGGCTGCTCCTCTCCACGGGCATGCGCGCCGTGGACCATGCGGTAGAGAGCTATTGCAGCCCCCGCGCGGGCCCGGCCACGGAGGCACTGTCGCTGCACGGGCTGCGGCTGCTCCACCGCGCTCTCCCGGCCATCAAGGCCGATCCGGCCGGCCTTGCGGCCCGCCTTGAGGCGCAGATCGGCATGTGGCAGGCGACCGCGCCGCTGGCGGCCGGCGTGCCGACCGGCGCGAGCCATGGCATCGGCTACGCGCTGGGCGCCACCTTCGGCGTCGCCCACGGCCAGACATCCTGCGTGATGCTGCCCGCTGTGCTGAGATGGAACGCCTCCGTCAATGCCAAGCGACAGCGCGCGCTGTCCGAGGCCATGGGAGCGCCGGACCGGCCGGCCTCGGAGCTGGTGCGCGAGCTGATCGCCGGGCTCGGCCTGCCGGTCACGTTGCGGGAGGTGGGCATTGAGCGCGCCGACCTCGACGAGCTGGCCCGGCGCGCGCTCGACTATCACCCGCTCAAGGTCAATCCGCGTCCGATCTCAGGCGTTGCCGATGTGAAGGAGATTCTCGAGCTGGCCTGGTGACGCCCTTGCCTCGGTCGGCGGCACGATTGCAATGAGGAGAGAGCTTTGGCGATAGGCAAGCGTTTGCATTCGACCGTTTGCATGTTGACTCTGGCGGCGGTTGCCGCCAGCGCGATGCTGGGCAGCCCGGGGCGGGCCCAGGAGCGGCTGCGGGAGCCGCTGCCGCACCGGAACCTGCCTGCCCCCAGCCTCCCCCTCCCCGACCAGCCGCCCCTCATCGGCGGACCGGGCGCCCTGAAGCGCCAGCCGCAGCTGTTGGAGGGAGCGCTGGCCAGCCTCAAGGCCAGCCGCGCGGAGCAGGCGCAGCTCTTCTTCGTCAGCTTTGCCGGCTGGGCGCCGCAGGCCGTGTTCAAGCGCGAGGCGCTGGCGGTGCGTGCGCTGTTCGATGCCAGGTTCGGCACCGCGGGCCGGTCGCTGGTGCTGATCAACCACGCGAGCACCCTCGATGAGATCCCGCTCGCCAGCTCGGACAATCTCGACAAGGCGCTGCTGCACATCGGCGGCCTCATGCGCAAGGACGACGATGTGCTGTTCCTGTTCCTGACCTCGCACGGCAGGAAGGACGTGTTCGCCGTGGAGAGGCCGGGCGGGCTGCCCCCCGATGACCTCACGCCGGCAAGCCTCAAGGGGATTCTCGACCGCTCCGGCATCAAGAACCGCGTGATCGTCCTGTCGGCCTGCCACTCCGGCAGCTTCATTCCGGCGCTTGCCGATGCCTCCACCTTGGTGATCGCCGCCGCGCACGCCGACCGCACCTCCTTCGGCTGCGAGGACAAGCGCGAATGGACCTACTTCGGCGATGCTTTCTTCAACCAGGCGCTGCGCCAGGAGCGCTCGTTCGAACGCGCCTTCGATCGCGCCAAGCGCACGATCGCCCACTGGGAGGCGGAGCAGAAGCTCGACCAGTCGCTGCCGCAGATCGCCGGTGGCGAGGCGCTCCGTGCGCGCCTGGAGGCGCTCGCCAAAGGCAGTAAGGCAGTAGGGCAGTAGGGCAGTAGGGTTCGTTTGTTGCCCTACTGCCCTACTGCCTCTTTTAGCAGCCGGTTAAACTCTCGTGCTGCATCCTGCTGAAGGACGCTCGCTGCGGATCAGCGAAAGCCTGTTTTCTTGTGGACTTGTCGCAACACAGAGCACGAAAGACTGCCGATGAGGCAACGAATTCTCTCTTTTCATTCAACAAAATAGCTTCGCCTCCGCATGATGTGCGCAGTTCGGAAATCGATTCGGACTGAAGAGAGAAGAAAGAAAGGGCAGACGACCATGGCTAAAGCAGCCGCGAAGACCAAGACCGCCGCCGCCAAGAAGAAGGCCCCGGCCGCCAAGAAGCCGGCCGCCAAGAAGCGCGCCGGCAAGCGCGCCTGATCGCCGAGCAGGGACGCGGAAAGCGCGATCCGGCGCCAGCCCCGGCTGGGCACCAGGGCAGAGCGACGGAGCGCGCTGGTCTCTCGCCGAGAGCGCCCCAGCAAGGCTGAAAGCCAGCAAATTGTGAGACCAAGACAGAGGCCGGGGACGAGTGCCTGCGTAGCCCTCCGGCTTCCGGCTTTTTCCGCCGCCAGCGCCGCGCGGAGCCCCCGGATATCTCCTACAGGCTGCGTTCCACCATCTTCTTTTTGATCTCGGCGATGGCTTTCGCCGGATTGAGGCCCTTGGGGCAGGCTTTGACGCAGTTCAGGATGGTGTGGCAGCGGTAGAGGCGGAACGGGTCCTCCAGATCGTCGAGCCGCTCCCCGGCCGCCTCGTCGCGGCTGTCGTTCAGCCAGCGGTAGGACTGAAGCAGCGCCGCGGGGCCCAGGTAGCGATCGCTGTTCCACCAGTAGCTGGGGCACGAGGCGGAGCAGCACGCGCACAGGATGCACTCGTAGTAACCATCGAGCTTGGCACGCTCCTCCACGCTCTGCCGGTGCTCGTCCGGCGGCGTGGCCGAAGCGGTCTGCAGCCACGGCTGGATCGACTGGTGCTGGGCGTAGAAGTTGGTCATGTCGGGCACCAGGTCCTTGATGACCGGCATGTGCGGCAGCGGATAGATCTTCACCGGCCCTCTCACGTCGTCGATGGCCTTGGTGCAGGCGAGCGTGTTGATGCCGTCGATGTTCATGGAGCACGACCCGCAGATGCCCTCGCGGCAGGAGCGCCGGAAGGTGAGGGTGGGGTCGATCTCGTTCTTGATCTTGATCAGCGCGTCGAGCACCATCGGCCCGCAGGAGGCGCGCTCGACCCAATAGGTGTCGATGCGCGGGTTCCGTCCGTCCTCCTGGTTCCACCGATAGACGCGGAGCTCCTGCCATCCGACGGGCTTCGACGGCGCATTCCAGGTCTTGCCGGCCATGACCTTGGAGTTGCGGGGGAGTGCCAGCTCGACCATAGGGGGCAGCTTTCGGTTGGACCTCGGGGATCAATGCACCGGGCGCGACTTTCATCCCGCGTGGCCGCGCCTGTCAACTGACTGAGCGACGCGGGACCCTATCAGGTAGATCGCGCCGGCGCCGGCCAGGACCACTCCGATAGCGACGGGCCTGCCATTGCTAGGGGGCTTTCCAGTCGATGTGGACCGGAGCCCTGCCGCTGGGGTGGGCCGAGGCGCGGGTCGCAGACGCCGACCTGTCCCCCTCCCCCTTGTGGGGAGGGGCTAGGGGTGGGGGGAGCCCAGCCTGGTCATGCATCTCAATCTCACTCCTCAGTCGAAGGACCTTGCGGAGCCGGCGTGCCCCTGCACCTGCAATTTCCCCGCTCCTTCACCCCACCCCCGACCCCTCCCCATCAAGGGGAGGGGGGACGCTGCGGCTCTGCCTTCCCCTCACTATCCACGTCGAGCGCTCTGCAATGGAGGCTCCTTGCGCAGGTTGGTCCCGGCATGATCC
>JBAPMW010000388.1:0-8429 GCA_049278815.1 Hyphomicrobiaceae bacterium | reverse complement strand
GCAATGGAGGCTCCTTGCGCAGGTTGGTCCCGGCATGATCCACATCAAGTGGACAATGCTCTAGCTCCCCGCAATATCACGCCCTGATCTGCCCACCGGTAGCTCTGCCGACCTCGGCGATGATGCGCTGGGCGACGGCCTCGATCTCGGCGTCGGTGAGGGTCCGCTCGCGCGGCTGCAGCGTCACCTCCAGGGCGAGCGACTTCTTGCCCTCGCCCAGAGCCTTGCCCTCGAACACGTCGAACACGCTGACGTTGGCGATGAGCTTCCTGTCGGCGCCAAACGCGGCCCGCACCACGTCGCCGGACGGCACCTTGGCATCGAGCAGGAACGCGAAATCGCGCCGAACGGGGAGGAGGTCGGCGGCCTCCAGCGGCGGCTTGGCCAGCGACTTGCGCTTCTGGGCCGGGATGGCCTCCACGAACACCTCGAAGGCAGCGACCGGGCCGGCGACGTCCATCAGGGCCAGTGTCGCCGGGTGGATCTCGCCGAAGTGGGCGAGTGTCGTCTTCGGGCCGAGCTTCAGGGCAGCCGAGCGCCCGGGGTGGAACCAGGCAGGTGCCTCGCGTACGACTTGCGCCTTGGCGGCGTCGAAGCCGAGCGCCGCCAGCAGCGCGACGACATCGGCCTTGGCCTCGAACAGGCCGGCCTCGGGCGTCGCTCCCGCCCAGTGCCGGCCAGCGCCTGTCAGAGCGCTGGCACCGGCGCGCACGCCCGAGGCGGCAACGAGCTGGTCCTCGGGGGCGTCGCCGCGGTAGGCTTGGCCCACCTCGAACAGGCCGACGTCGGTCGCGCCGCGGTTGCGGTTGCGCTGGGCGGCGGCGAGCAGGGCCGGCAGCAGGCTCGGGCGCATGGTGGTCATCTCGGGGGAGATCGGGTTCGCCAGCTCCAGCCCCGGGTGGCCGCCGCCGAAGGCCTCCGCCTGGGGCCGCGCGATGAACGACCAGGTGATGGCCTCCACCAGGCCGCGGCCCGCCAGCAGACGCCGCGCACGGCGCACGCGCTTCTGCGTCTCGGTCAGGACCGGCTTGGCGACGCCGCTCAGGCGTGGCATCGGCGCGGAGGGCACCTTATCCAGGCCCTTGATGCGCACAATCTCCTCAACCAGGTCGGCTGACCCATGGACGTCGGGGCGCCAGCTCGGCGCCGTGACCTTCACCGTCCTGCCACCCTTGCCGTCGATGACGAAGCCCAGCGCCTCCAGGGTGCCGCGCATCTCCTTCTCGGGGATCTTGATGCCGGCGAGCTTCTCCACATGGGAGAACGCGAAGCTGACGACGGTCTTGGACGCCGGCGGGGCGCCCGCCACCCTGGCCCTGGAAGGCTTGCCCCCCGCCACCTCCAGCATCAGGGCCGTGCCGAGGTCGAGCCCCGGCAGGATGAACTCGGGGTCGACGCCGCGCTCGAAGCGGTAGCGCGCGTCGCTGACGATGCTGAGCTTGCGGCCGGTGGCGGCGGTGCGCAGCGGATCGAAGTAGGCGCACTCGATGAAGATGTTGCGGGTCTCGGTGGTGGTGCCGGTCGCCTCGCCGCCCATGATGCCGCCGAGAGCCAGCACGGCGCGCTCGTCGGCGATCGCGCACATGGCCTCGTCGAGATCGTAGGACTTGCCATCGAGGGCCACTAGCGTCTCGCCCCTGCGGCCGAGCCGCGCGCCGATGCCGCCCTTGAGCTTGTCGGCATCGTAGACATGCAGCGGCCGGCCGCGGTCGAGACTGACGTAGTTGGTCACGTCCACCAGGGCGTTGATGGGCCGCAAGCCCACCGCCTTGAGGCGCGCCTGCATCCACGCCGGCGCCGGGCCGTTCTTCACGCCCTTGATGTAGCGCCCGGCAAAGCACGGACAGGCGTCGGCCACCTCCTTGGGGAAGTCGAGCCTGATGTCGACGGGTGAGTCGTAGTCGCCCTCGACGCCGGTGAGCTTCCTCTCCGGCTTCAGCTTGCCGAACCCCGCAGCGGCGAGATCGCGGGCGATACCGCGCACACCGGTGCAGTCGGGCCGGTTGGGGGTGAGCTTCACGTCGAGGATTGGGTCGGAGAGGCCCATGAGGTCGGCGTAGCGCTGGCCCAGCTTGTCGGCGAAGGACGCATCGAGCTCGATGATGCCCTTGTGGTCGTCGGAGATCTCCAGCTCCTTCTCCGACACCAGCATGCCGGCCGACACCACCCCGCGCACGGGCTTCGCCTCCAGCGTGATGCCGGTGCCGGGGATGTAGCTGCCAATGGGCGCGAATACGCCAACCATGCCGGCCCGCGCGTTGGGCGCGCCGCACACCACCTCGACCACGCCCTTGCCGATATCGACCTTGCACACCTGCAGCCGGTCGGCATTGGGGTGCCGCCTGGCCTCCAGCACCCTGGCGATGGTGAAGGGCGCGAGCGTCTTGCCGGGGTCGTCGATGCTTTCAACCTCCAGCCCCATCGACGAGAGCTTGTCGGCGAGTTGCTCCACCGGAACGTCGGTATCGAGATGGTCCTTGAGCCAGGAGAGGGTGAATTTCATGACAGGGCCTCAACGGCGGTTGGCGCGAACCCCTCGCCACAAGCACAACCGGATCCCCCTCCCCCTTGCGGGGAGGGGCTAGGGGTGGGGGGACTCCCGACCCCTGATGTTCTGCAATCCCCCCCACCCTGTCCCTCCCCCACAAGGGGGGAGGGGACGCTGTGGCTCGCTCCGCGCCTCATCCCGACGCCTCCTCCGCTCAACCCGAAAGCCCGCCAGCGAGCGACGGCATGTCCAGCGCGGTGAACCCATAGTGCCGCAGCCAGCGCAGGTCCGCGGCGAACATGTCGCGCAGGTCGGGGATGCCGTACTTGATCATGGCGATGCGGTCGAGGCCCATGCCGAAGGCGAAGCCCTGGTACTTCTCGGGGTCGAGCCCGCAGTTACTGATCACGTTGGGGTGCACCATGCCGCTGCCGAGGATCTCCAGCCACTTGCCGGGCTTGCCTATGGCCGCAGCGTCGATGTCCACCTCCATGGACGGCTCGGTGAACGGGAAGTGCGAGGCGCGGAAGCGCATGCGCACCTCGTCCACCTCGAAGAACGCCTTGCAGAACTCCTCCAGGCACCACTTCAGGTGGCCGAGGTGCGTCGTCTCGTCGATCACCAGCCCCTCGATCTGGTGGAACATCGGCGTGTGCGTGGCATCGCTGTCCATGCGGTAGACGCGGCCCGGCGCGATGATCCGGATCGGCGGTTTCTGCGCCATCATGGTGCGGATCTGCACCGGGCTCGTATGCGTGCGCAGCACCATGACGGGGGCCCCATTGCCGTCCTTGTCGCCGTCCCTGCCCGTGCTCCTCATCTCGCTCTTCATGTAGAAGGTGTCGTGCTCCTGCCGGGCAGGGTGCTCAGGCGGGATGTTGAGCTTGGTGAAGTTGAGGTCGTCGGTCTCGATGTCCGGCCCCTCGGCAATCGAGAAGCCCATGTCGCCGAAGATCTCGGCCACCTCGTCGAACACCTGGCTCACCGGGTGGATGCGTCCGTCCTGCAACGGCCCCACGCGGACAGGGAGCGTCACATCCGCCGTCTCGGCTGCGAGCCGCGCCGTCAGCGCGCCCCGCTCCAGCTCCGCCGTGCGTCTCTCCAGGGCGTCGCCGACGCGCGTCTTGAGGCCGTTGACGGCCTGGCCAAAGGCCTTGCGCCGATCGGCCGGGAGCGAGCCCAGCCTCGCCATCAGCTCGGGGACACGGCCCTTCTTGCCGAGGGCCGCGATGCGCACGCGCTCGATGGCGCCAAGATCGCCCGCGCCGGCGATCTCGGCCAGCAGGGCGCCTTCGAGAGAGGCAAGATCAGCGGTGTCAGCCATTGCCGTCATTCCCGCGCAGGCGGGAACCCATGCACTTGCCAACGCGGATGCGGCAGCCATAGAGGCGGTGACCGCCGCGCGGCGATTCAACTGCGGCCAACCTGGGTCCCCGCCTTCGCGGGGATGACGTCCCCCGCGCGGGGAGCGTGGTCACGCCGCCTTCAGCTGCGCCGCCGCCTGGTCGCAGAGCGCCTTGAACCCGGCGGCATCCTTCACCGCGAGATCCGCCAGGACCTTGCGGTCGATCTCGATCCCGGCCTTGCCGAGACCGTCGATAAATCGGCCGTAGGTGAGGCCGTGCCCGCGCACCGCAGCGTTGATGCGCTGGATCCAGAGCGCGCGGAAGGTGCGCTTCTTGCGCTTGCGGTCGCGGTAGGCGTACTGCATCGCCTTCTCGACCGCCTGCTTGGCGACCCGGATCGTGTTCTTGCGCCGGCCGTAGTAGCCCTTGGCCTTCTTGAGGACTTTCTTGTGCTTGGCGTGGGCGGTGACGCCGCGCTTTACGCGTGCCATTGGTTCACTCCTTCAGATGAGGCTGGGGACGCTGGCTGCCGGGCCGTCAGCGGGCGTAGGGCATGTACTTCTTGACGATCTTGGCGTCGCTGTCGTCGAGCACCATGGTGCCGCGCGCCGTGCGCACGAACTTGGCCGTGCGCTTGATCATGCCGTGACGCTTGCCCTGGGCCTGGGCCTTGACCTTGCCCGTCCCCGTCATCTTGAAGCGCTTCTTGGCGCCGCTCTTGGTTTTCAGCTTGGGCATTTGGCTCTCCTTATGGCCCGGCAAGGGGTCTCCCCGGAGCCAGGCACGTGTTGTTGAAAAGCATGCAAAGCCGCCACGGCATGCCCCGCCGGGCGGCTTGGATGGGGCGCTTCATACTGGGATTGGGCCGGACGTGCAATGCGCTTGTGCCACAATCCGGTCGGCTGACGGCGCCGCTGGCCGCGGTAACCGCAGGCTCTGCCCAATGTTGCACGGCCTGGGCGGCGCACGTAAGGTGAGCAAAAACACCTCTGGACCGATGTCGCACTCCGCCAAATCCGACACAAAGTTGCAAGCCCAGGAGCGGCGCCGCGCCCGACTGGCGGCGGAGCTGCGCGCGAGCTTGCGGAAGCGCAAGGCGCAGGCGCGCGGTCGGGCGCAGCTGCGCGATGCGGCCGCGGGCGAGGAAAGCAGGCCGGAAACGGGGCAGGCACAGGTCGGGCGGCCGGGAGAGGTTGCCTGACGGGCGCCTTACTCGGACCCACTATGTCGAACGCGAGCCACAACGCAGACCGAGCACGGGGCACTCCATGGATCGCATGAGCATCGTCGGCGGCAAGCGCCTCATCGGCACGATTCCCATCTCGGGGGCCAAGAACGCGGCCCTGCCGCTGATGATCGCGAGCCTGCTCACGCCCGAGCGCCTCACCTTGAAGAACGTGCCGAGCCTGGCGGACGTGAGCTTGCTGGCGCGCATCCTGCGCAACCACGGCGTCGATCTCACCATCGACGGTAAGCGCGGCAACCCGGCGCCGCACCTGGGCGAGACCTTCCATCTCACGGCGCGCGACATCGTCGATACCGCCGCGCCGTACGAGCTGGTGAGCCGCATGCGCGCCAGCTTCTGGGTGCTGGGGCCGCTGGTGGCCCGCTCCGGCCAGGCGCGTGTCTCCATGCCTGGCGGCTGCGCCATCGGCACCCGCCCGGTGGATCTCCACCTCACGGCGCTGAAGGCGCTGGGCGCCGAGATCGACATCGACGGCGGCTATGTGGTGGCCAGGGCGCCGCACGGCCTCAGGGGCGCCCGCGTGTCCTTCCCCAAGGTCTCGGTGGGCGCCACCCACACCGTGCTGATGGCCGCCGCGCTGGCCAAGGGCGAGACGGTGATCGAGAACGCCGCGCGCGAGCCCGAGATCGGCGATGTCGCCGAGTGCCTCATCAAGATGGGCGCCAGGATCGACGGCCTCGGCACCGCGCGCCTCACCGTGCAGGGCACCGACCGCCTCGAAGGCGCGGTGCACACCGTCCTCCCCGACCGCATCGAGACCGGCACCTATGCCCTCGCCGTGGCCGCGGCCGGCGGCGAGGTGGAGCTCAAGGGCGCGCGCAGGGGCCTGCTGGCGACGGCCTTCAACGCCCTTGAGCGCACCGGGGTGACGGTGACGGAGACCGCAACCGGCGTGCGCGTTGTCCGCAACGGCGGCGAGCTGGAGCCGATCACGGTCGAGACCGAGCCCTTTCCGGGCTTCCCCACCGACCTGCAGGCGCAACTTATGGCGCTGATGACCCGGGCCAAGGGCACCAGCGTGATCCGGGAGACCATCTTCGAGAACCGCTTCATGCATGTGCAGGAGTTGGCCCGCCTCGGCGCCGACATCCAGCTGCAGGGCGACACCGCCACGGTGCGGGGCGTGGATACGCTGCGCGGGGCGCAGGTGATGGCCACCGATCTCAGGGCCTCCGTCTCGCTGGTGATCGCCGGCCTGATGGCCGAGGGCACCACCACCATCAACCGCGTCTACCACCTCGACCGCGGCTTCGAGCGCCTGGAGCAGAAGCTGTCCGGCTGCGGCGCCACCATCGAGCGGCTCGTGGCCGGTTGATGGGGTCAGACCCTGCGGGTCTGGCCCCGAGGCAATAGGCAGTAGAAGGGGGCAGACCCTCTGGGTCTGACCCGAGGCAGTAGGCAATAGGCAGTAACCTTTCCAAACGCACGGCCGCCTATTGCCTACTGCTACTGCCTCTCTGACAAAGAGATTGTGAACTCATGTCCGACCTCAAGCTCATCGCCCTCGACGCGGAAGATCTGGCGATCATCTCGGCCAACCTGCAGGACGCCGTGATGACGTTGGGCGATCTGGCCTTCCTGCCGCGCGAGAAGCGGTTCGCCGCCGTCGCCAACCGCTTCGACTGGGTGGATGCGATCGAGAACGAGGCGGCCAAGGGCAGCGAAAGGCGCTACGCCCGCCGGCGCGCCGCGCTCCGCTTCGAGCGCGTGCTGAGCGCCCAGGTGCACGGGATGGACCTCACGAACAAGGGTGCAGTCGCATCGCTGCTCGCCATCGGCTTCGAGCCCCTGGATCCGCCGTCGGGCCAGATCGTCCTGCAATTCGCTGACGGTGGCGCGATCCGGCTTAATGTCGAATGCATCGAGGCGGAGCTGCGCGACTTGGGCCCGGCGTGGCAGGCCAAATCCAAGCCGCAGCACCCCGAGCACCCGCCGCGGCGCTGACGCCCGGACAGCATCCGAAAGCCGGCCCCGATGTTCGAGCCGCCCGTCGATCCCAACTCCAAGGCCCGGCTGATTGCCGTCACCCTCGACGAGGCTTCCATCGCGCGGGGCAACTCGTCGATCGAGCACGAGCGCAAGGTCGCGATCTTCGACATCCTGGAGTGCAACAGGTTCGAGCTGGAGGGCCGCAAGGGCGGGCCTTACACGCTCGATCTGCGCCTTGTCGAGGACCGGCTGGCGCTCGCCGTCGCCGATCGGGAGGGCGGCGAGCCGTTCACCGTGGTGCTCTCGCTCACGCCGCTCAGGCGCGTCATCAAGGACTACTTCATCGTCTGCGAGAGCTACTATCAGGCGATCCGCACCGCGCCGCCCTCGCGCATCCAGGCCATCGACATGGGCCGGCGCGCGCTGCACGACGAGGGCAGCCGCGTGCTCACGGAGCGCCTCAAGGGCAAGATCGCCGTCGACGGCGACACGGCCCGCCGCCTGTTCACGCTCATCTGCGCCCTGCATTGGAAGGGCTAGGGCGTGCCGCGCGCAGGGGCACCACATCCGGGGGGAGCCCCGGACGCTGCCTCAGGTTCTGGCCAGGTCCGGGATCTGCCGGCTGCCGTGCTTTTCGTGTGCAGCATGAATGCCGTGCGCTCGCCCATGGCGGCAGCCATCCTGCGCCATCTTGCCGGCCGCAGGTGCTATGTCGTCTCCGCCGGCGTGCGTGCGGGCGAGCCCGACGCATTCGCCGCCGCCGTCATGGACGAGATCGGCATCGACATCGCCGGTCACAGGCCCAACACCCTCTCCGAGCTCAACGACACCTCCTTCGATCTCATTGTCACGCTGTCGCCGGAGGCGCACCACCAGGCCCTGGAGCTCACCCGCACCATGGCCGTCGACGTCGAGTACTGGCCCACCTTCGACGCCACCATGCTGATCGGCCACGCCAGCCGCGACCAGGTCCTGCAGGCCTACCGCAGCGTGCGCGATCAGCTGTTCCTCCGCATCAAGCACCGCTTCGGCTTCGCCGGCGGGCCGACGGTGTGATGGGGAGGTGTCAGACCGAGAGAGTCTGACACATCGCACCCCATGACCGCACCGTCTCCCGCGGCGCACGCCGCCACGATCGCCGACCCGTTCACCCGGCATGGTCAGACCCTGCGGGCTACGGCATTCACACATCTTCTCAGCGCCGAAGGAGCGCCGCTGTTGCGCTTCTGACCGCGCGGCGCAGGCTGTCTGAATTAGTCGCTGGCAACGAAACTGCTGATAACGCATTTTATCTTTGAGTGCGCCGGGAGACCGGCAGGGAGCAGGGGGTGGAAGTCCTCCACGATGAAAGGTGTAGCGAGCCACATCGGCCCCGAGTCATGCGCAGGTGCCCGCGAGGGTGTCGGCGAAGCGTTGACAG
>JBAPMW010000387.1:0-6256 GCA_049278815.1 Hyphomicrobiaceae bacterium | reverse complement strand
ATCGAGCTTCTCCTCCCGTCGGCTCCGACATAGTCGCCGTTCGGGTGCTTGTACACGTCTACGCCCAACATGGAGAGCGCGCCAGACACTACCGACCGCAGGCGGGGAGCGCACCTCTCCGCCACCCACCGCAACCCCGCCTTCATCGCACCGCCGTAGCGTTTTCCCCCACCTGCCCCTTGACGCAAAAGTCGCCGACGTGAGTATACATTTCCATCGCAGCGATCTGGCTCTGGTGGGATGCTCTCGGTTGCAGGCAGGCAGGGTTCTCGGTTCGGCGCGCGGGCGGCGGCGACGATTGCCGCGCGGCTGACCTTCGAGGACGTGGAGCGGCGCTACGGGAGCTTCCTGGCGCTCCAGGGGGTCTCGCTCGATATCGCGCCGGGCGAGGTGGTGTGCCTGCTGGGGCCGTCGGGGAGCGGCAAGACCACGCTCCTGCGCATCGCCTCCGGCATCGAGAAACCCACCGGCGGGCGCGTGCTCATCAGCGACTTCGAGGTGGCAGGGCCCAGCCGGCTCGTGCCGCCGGAGCGGCGCAACGTCGGCCTGATGTTCCAGGACTTCGCGCTGTTCCCGCACCTTACCATCCGCGACAACGTCGCCTTCGGCCTCAAGGCGCTGCGGCGGGAGGAGGCCGCAAGCGAGGCGCTGGCGGCGCTCGAGCGGGTGGGGCTCGCCCGCTATGCGGAAGCCTATCCGCACATCCTCTCAGGGGGCGAGCAGCAGCGGGTGGCGCTGGCGCGGGCGCTGCTGCCAAGGCCGGCCGTGATGCTGATGGACGAGCCGTTCTCCGGCCTCGACGTGCAGCTGCGCGAGCGGCTGCAGGAGGATACCCTGACGTTGCTCAGGGAGACGCGGGCCACCAGCCTGATCGTCACCCACGCCCCGGCCGAGGCCATCCGCATGGGCGACCGTATCGCCGTGATGCGGAGAGGCGGGATCGTGCAGGCCGGCAAGGCCGAGGAGCTCTACCGCGAGCCGGCGGACCTGTTCGTGGCGCGGCTGTTCTCGGAGATCAACGAGATCCCGGTGACCGTGGAGGGCGGCGCCCTGCGCACGCCGATCGGCACTTTCGTGGTGCCCGAGCTCGACGAGGGCGAGGAGGCGGTTCTGTGCATCCGGCGCAGGGCCATCCGCGTGACGCCGGTGGGGCAGGGCCTGCCCGGCCGGGTGCTGCGGGCCAGGTTCCTGGGCGACCAGGTCATGCTGGAGATCGCCGCGGAGGGCTTCGAGCGGCCTCTGACCACCCTGGTGCACCACGACGAGCAGCCGGCGCAGGGCGCCGAGGTTGGCCTGGCGGTGGAGCCGGAGAGCGTGCTGGTGTTCCCGGCCGGAGATCAGAAGTCAGAAGTCAGAAGTCAGAAGTCAGAAAGCCGCACCTCTGGGTTCTGATTTCTGGCCTCTGGCCTCTGATCAACTCCAGCGTGCCCAACGTTACCGCCAGGCCGGGGGCGAAGTCGGGAACGAGCGCCCGGTCTGGGGCGATCTCCGGCTTGTCCCGTCAGCCGCAAAGGACTGCCGAGCAACGGAGAGGATAGACCGCCCCCCGCCGCGGCAAGAACCTCGGATCAAGGCGCCAGCGTGAAGCGCTTTCGCGGCACGTCGGCGTCGTCGCGGTCGGACGCGGCGGTCAGCTCGCGCACGCCGTCGCGGCCGTAGATGTCGGGCCGGAAGATGATACGGCCGTCAAGCTCGGCCCAGGCCGTGATATAGGTGAAGTACACCGGCAACGTTCGCGACAGATTGACGTCGAGCGCCTGCCCGGCAGCGAGGACCTCGCTGGCCCGCCCCGGTTGGCTCCAGCCCGGCTCGTACCTGGCGATCCATTCGACCAGCGTGAACACGTCCTGCACGCGGATGCAGCCGGCGCTGAACGCCCGCCAGCGCTGGTTGAACAGGTGCCGCATGGGCGTGTCGTGCATGTACACACCCTCGGAGTTCGGCATGTTGATGCGCACGAAGCCGAGCGCGTTCTGCGCCCCCGGGTCCTGCCGGAAGCGGATGCGCTTGGGGTCAACCTGGCGCCAGTCGATGCTGGAGGCATCGATCTCCGGCCCGTTGTAGGAGCCCGTCAACACGCGGATCTTCTCCTGCTGGAGATACTCCGGCTCGTTGACGAGACGCGGAATGAGGTCGAGCGTGGCCACGCTCTCGGGCACGCGCCAGTAGGGAAAGAAGTTGAGCGCCCGGATAGTGGCCTTCACGGTGGGCGTCTGCCGCTCGGTCTTGCCCACGATGACGCGGTGGCGCAGCTCCACCTGGCCCCGCTCGACGGCCTCAAGCTGGAACGCGGCGGCATTGACCAGGATGTAGCGGTCGTCCTGCTTCATGGCCACGAGCTCGCGCAGCCGCTGCAGGTTGATGCGCAGCTGGGAGAGGCGGGATATGGCCGGGACGTTCAGCGCCTGCAGGGTCTGCCGGTCGACGCGGCCGGTGACGCGCAGGCCGTGGTTCTCCTGGAAGCGGTGCACCGCCTCCTCCATGCCCTCCGAGTAGTCCACGCCGAACAGCGACTGCGTCGGCCGGCGCGTCCATTCGCCGCTGATGGCCAGGCGGCGGTAGAGGAGCGCCACGCGCTCGTCGCCGTCCTCAGGGCGCATCGCCTGCGTGCCGGGAATGGCGGGCCAGCCGCCCTTGGTGACGATGGTCTGATAGCGCCCGATCGCCGCCTCGACGGCGTCGATCATGTCCTGGCTGCGCAGCGGCGTCTTGCCCGGGCGCAGGTCGTTGAGGGCAGGGGGCTTCTGGCGCTCCGGGCGATCCCCGTGGGCCGCGCGATACGGCTTCTCCGACTTGGACTTGCTGCCGAAGCCGGGGAAGCTCTTCGGCCACCAATCGTCCTGGGCAAAGGCGGACGGCGACGCCATGAGGCAGAGCCCGAGCACAAGCCAGATGCCGCTGCAGCCAACGCGCATCGGGCGGGGCCGGTCGCCCCAGCCTTTGTCTCGTGCCATCATTACTGCCTTTCGACTCCCCCGAGAGAAAATCCCGCCTGCGGGCGTACCTGCGACCCGAGCAGCGGCGGCGACAACCAGCAACCACCCATATGCCCAACCTCTATAGCTCCGTGGCGAAGATAAGGCCAAACAAACACATTGCCTCGGCCGGCATCTCCGAAGGTCCGCGGCCACCAGTCCATTGTGGGGTCATTCGCCCGCAGGCCCTGCAGGATGGCTCCAGGCCGATATGACGCGTATTCCAGTGCCGTCATGCTCACTGTCGCCGACGGACGCCGGCGATTTCCATGGGGCCCAGGGGGCCCCAGGGCAGCCGTGTTGCCCGAGGGCAACGACGCAGACAGGTCGTCACCAATCCTTCCGCCGTGGTCGCCGACTGCCGCATGGCTGCCTTGCGCCGCGAAGCAACGCCCGACAGAGGTCGGATCAATGCCGAGGTGCTGCTTCAAGGAGAGGCGGTCGCGGCAGTTGCAGGGGCGGACCTTGTCCCGCCGGTCTCGATCAAGACGCAAGGTCGGCCCTCGTCAGGCTCGCTTCTCTCCTGCCCTCGTCAGGCTCGCTTCTCTCCTGCCCTCGGCCGCGCCAAGCGTGTGCGAGCTACAACGCGTGCGCCTCGGCCCCACACGGTAGCAACGCGCGGTTTCTCACCTGAAAGGCGAGTGTGGCGGATTCGCTTTTCAAGGCGAAAATTGCCTCGGTGTGCATTGTGGTGATGACCCGACGGGCGGCAGCGAATGCGGCTGCGAGGGCATAGCGCGGGGAAGCGGAATCGGCCAATCCCTCAGCCATGACCAATCCCTCTCGCCGCTCCCCCACAGATGCCCTCAGAGACGCCGCCAAAGGTGCTGCCGCACCCGAGGTGCTGCCCTTCCGGGCCGCCCCCCACAACCTGGAGGCCGAGCAGGCGCTGCTCGGCGCCATCCTCGTCAACAACGAGGCGCACGACCGCGTCTCGGGCTTCCTGGAGCCCCAGCACTTCTTCGATCCGCTGCATCAGCAGATCTACGAGACCGCCGCCAAGCTGATCGCCTCGGGCAAGCAGGCGACGCCGATCACGCTCAAGACCTTCTTCGAGAGCGCCGAGCCGATCGGCTCGGGCCTCAGCGTGCCGGCCTATCTCGGCCAGCTTGCCGCCAACGCCACCACCATCATCAATGTGCGCGACTACGGCCGCACCATCTATGATCTCGCCACCCGCCGGCAACTGATCCTGATCGGCGAGGACATGGTGAATACGGCCTACGACAGCCCCGTGGACTTCCCGCCCAAGGAGCAGATCGAGGAGGCCGAGACGCGCCTCTTCTCCCTCGCAGAGACCGGCAAGTACGGCCAGGGCTTCGCGACCTTCGCCAGCGCGCTCACCACGGCCATCGAGATGGCCAACTACGCCTACCAGCGCGACGGCGGCCTTTCAGGCATCTCCACCGGCCTCAAGGCGCTCGACAGCAAGCTCGGCGGCCTGCAATCCTCGGACCTGATCATCCTGGCGGGCCGCCCTTCCATGGGCAAGTCGTCGCTCGCCACCAACGTCGCCTGCAACGTGGCGCGGGCGCGCGTGCGGTCGCTGCAGGAGAAGCCGCACCTGAAGCCCGACGATGCCGCGCACGACGGCGCCGTGGTCGGGCTGTTCTCGCTGGAGATGTCGTCCGAGCAGCTCGCCACCCGCATCCTCTCCGAGCAGGCCGAGATCCCGTCGGAGAAGATCCGGCGCGGCCTGATCGACGAGGCCGAGTTCAAGCGGCTGGTGAAGGCCAGCGAGGACCTGGCATCGCTGCCGCTCTTCATCGACCAGACCGGCGGCCTGTCCGTGGCGCAGCTCGCGGCCCGCTCGCGCAAGCTCAAGCGGCAGCAGAACCTGGGGCTCATCATCGTCGACTACCTCCAGCTCCTCACCGGCTCGGTGCGGCGCGCCTCGGAGAGCCGTGTGCAGGAGGTGTCGGAGATCACCACCAGCCTCAAGGCGCTGGCCAAGGAGCTCAACGTGCCGGTGGTCGCCCTCTCCCAGCTCTCCCGCGCGGTCGAGAACCGCGAGGACAAGCGCCCGCAGCTCGCGGATCTGCGGGAATCGGGCTCCATTGAGCAAGATGCCGACGTGGTGATGTTCGTGTTCCGCGAGGAGTACTATGTTGAGCGCACCAAGCCGGCGGAAGGTACGCCAGAGTTCCAGACCTGGATGACCAGGATGCAGTCTGTGAGCGGCAAGGCGGAGGTGATCGTCGGCAAGCAGCGCCATGGCCCGGTCGGCACTATCGAGCTGCAGTTCGAGGGAGCCTACACGCGCTTCTCCGACCTGGCGCACGACGCCTATCTGCCCGAGAGGACGCATTGACGGAACGGACAGCGAGCACGGAGACGCCCCGGGGCAAGGTCCAGATCCGGGCCCCGATCCCGCTCTCGGCGCGCGCTGTCCTGACCGTCGATCTCGGCGCCTTGCGGGCCAACTGGGCGCGCCTCAACGAGGTCTCCGGCCGCGCCGAGTGCGCCGGCGTCCTCAAGGCCGACGCCTACGGGCTGGGGCTCGCGCCCATCGCCCGCGCCCTTACCAACGAGGGCTGCAAGACCTTCTTCGTCGCTACCATCGACGAGGGGCGCGCTGCCCGCGAGGTGCAGCCGGGTGCCACCGTCTACATCCTGGACGGCCTGCTGCCCGGCGCCGAGGCGCATTACGCCGGCTTCGACCTGCGCCCCGTGCTCGCCAGCCTCTCCGAGGTGCGCGAGTGGGCGGCCTACAGCCGCACGCGCGGGCGCCGGCTGCCGGCCGCCCTCCACGTCGATACCGGCATGAACCGCCTCGGCATGCCCGAGGCCGAGGTGCAGCGGCTCGCGGCCGAGCCCGACCTGCTGGCCACCATCGACACCACGCTCGTCATGAGCCACCTGGCCTGCGCCGACGAGCCGGGCAACCCCATGAACCGACGCCAGCTGGAGCGGTTCAATTACATCCGCAGCCTGCTGCCGCCGGTGTCAGCGAGCCTCTCCAACTCCGGCGGCACCTTCCTGGGCCCGCCCTACCATTTCGACGTGGTGCGGCCTGGCATCGCGCTCTATGGCGGGCGGGCGCACGAGGACAAGCCGAACCCCATGCGCACGGTGGTGCGGCTCACCGCCAAGATCCTGCAGGTGAAGGAGGTGGCCGCCGGCGAGACCATCGGCTACGGCGCCATCTACAAGGTGCAGCGCGCTTCGCGCATCGCCACCATCGCCTGCGGCTACGCCGACGGCTTCCTCCGCGCCTTGAGCGTCGCCACCGGCAAGGCCGGCCCCGTCGGCTACATCGGCGACTATCCGGTGCCCATCGT
>JBAPMW010000386.1:0-1654 GCA_049278815.1 Hyphomicrobiaceae bacterium | reverse complement strand
GGCGGGAGGAGGGGCGTGGGTGGTGTCGGATGCTGTCACCCCTGGTGCACAGGATGGTGCGTATTGTGAATTTTGGGACTTGTGGTGAACATAAAAAGAACATAACTTGAACTGAAGAGGGATCGTCAGCGTTCCGGGGTGGACCATGGAATTGGGCATAGCATGGATCTGGGCATGGATCTGGGCTTTCGCGGCCGGTGGCGCCTTCGGGGCGGCGGCCGGCTGGGCCTGTCTTAGCGTCACGGTCGGCCATTTGCGCGCCGACCTCGGCCGGGCGCAAGAGGCCGAAACGGCGCGCTCCCAGGAGCTTGCCGTCGCCCGCGGCGAGGCCGGGGTCTGGCGGGAGCGGCTTCTGGGCGAGCAGCTGGCGCGGGCCGCGTTCGAGGCCGAGGCCCGCCGCGTGTCGGAGCTGCAACCGGAGCTCACCCAGATGCGGGGCCAGCTGGCGGCGGCAATGGTGGAGGCGGCGTCGTTGCAGGCAAAACTCAGCGAGCAGGCCCAGGCCCATGGCGAGAAGCTCGCCCTGCTGGGTGAGGTCCGCGGTGAGATCGAAAAGGATTTCAAGGCTTTAGCTGCCGATGCCTTACGGGCCAACCAGGGCACCTTCGTTGAGCTCGCCAGCGCCGTGTTCGAGAAGCACAAGGCCGGCGCAGACGCGGATCAGGAGGGCCGCCGGCGGGCCGTCGAGGCCCTGGTCGCGCCGCTCCAGGAGACGCTCCAGAGCTGTCGGCAGCAGGTGGAGGCGCTGGAGCAGTCGCGCGCCGAGGCCTACGGGGCGCTGACCGCCGAGATCAAGGGCGTGGTCGCGGCCCAGAACGCGGCCCGCGGCGAGACGGCGAAGCTCGTCAATGCGCTAAGGGCAGCGCCCAAGACGCGCGGGCGCTGGGGCGAGCAGACGCTGCAAAATGTCCTGGAGTTATCGGGGCTTAGCGCCCATTGCGACTTCTCCACCCAGGAGAGCTTCGTGCGCGGCGACGGCATTGCCAGGCCCGACGTCGTCATCCGCCTGCCGGGCGGGCGGTCGATCGTTGTCGATGCCAAGACCTCGCTGTCGGCCTACCTGGACGCGGCGGAGGCCACCGAGGACAGCGAGCGCGAGCGCCTTCTGGATCAGCACGCGGCCCAGCTCAGGGCGCATGTGCGGGGGCTGGCGGGGAAGGCCTACCAGGACCTCATGCCCACACCCGACTTCGTGGTCATGTTCGTGCCGGGCGACAATTTCTATGCCGCTGCGGCCGAGCGCGACCCCGCCCTGTTCGAGGATGCCGCGGCCCAGGGCGTCGTCATCGTCACCCCGGCCACGCTGATCGCGCTCGCCAAGGCGGTGGCGTTCGGCTGGCGCCAGGAGAAGGTGGCGGAGAACGCGCAGGCTGTGCACGACCTTGGACGCGAGCTCTATCGGCGCCTCTCCAGGATGGCGGAGCACATCTCCCGGTGCGGCGACGCCCTTGGCCGCTCGGTGCAGCATTACAACCAGCTCGTCGGCAGCCTGGAGCACTCGGTCATGCCGCAGGCCCGCCGCTTCCAGGAGCTGGAGCTGGAAGGCACCGGCTCGGAGCTGCCCCTCCTCCAGCAGATCGAGTTGCAGCCGCGCCTGCTGCGGCCGGAGGCGGCCGTGAAGGAGGCGCCCGGCAACGCGCAGGCGGCGTGAGCC
>JBAPMW010000385.1:0-7125 GCA_049278815.1 Hyphomicrobiaceae bacterium | reverse complement strand
TGCAGCTCACGCCCTCGCGCGAGATCTGGCTCATCGCCCAAAGCGGCGTTTCGCGCTTCTCGCCGAGCTGCGTGCCAACCTGCTGGTGGCAGCGCACGCAGAAGGTGCCGACCGTACCTTTGGTCAGGTCCTGGAACTTCTGCTCGAAGGCGTGGAACATCGGCGAGATCGACGAATAGGCATGCTGGGACGAAGCCCACTCTTCGTAGATCTGCTTATGGCATTCGCCACATTGCGCAGCGGTGGGATAGAGGGAGAGGGTCTCCGCGTCGACCGCAGGGATGGGAGCCTTCTTGCCCTTCTCGGCTTTTGCTGCGGCGGCGAGTGCATGCACCTGCCCATGGCCGTCTGCTTTCGCATTCGCAGACAGCTTCTCCTGGGCGACAGCATTCTGGCTAAAGAGCGTCGTGTGGCTCAGTAGAGCGCTCGCGAGAGCGCAGCAAAGCATCGCATTGCGCATTCCCTCTTCCCCCATGGACTTCAGGATGGCATTCCGTTTGGTATCGCCCACGCGAAAACGGCGCTCGACCGCGGTGCGGGTACCGTCGGCAGGCGCCCATCGCCGACCACCACGTCATCGTTGGGACGGGGCCGGCCTCCATGGTTGCCTCCGTGTCAGTGGCCATGTGCGCGCGGCTTGAGAAATTCCATAGCTCCTCCTTTCAGCCGAGCTGCACAGCTCAGCCGTCTGCCTTTCACGTAGAGCGCAGAACCTCAGCGCGCGGGAGTAGCGGCCTCCTGCGGCGACACTAGGCTGTCGGAACGGAATGCGTCGGCGGACCGGACACAAGGACCCCCATCGTGCGTAAGGAGCGACTTTTCCCGGAGCACCGCGCTTTCCCTCGATGCCCCCCCGACACGACGTCAGCTCAACATGCGATAACGATCAAAATTGGGCGAATGCATGAAATCTTTCGTGCGACAGTCGTCATTGTGAGCCTAATCGGTAAGATCCTGTAAGGTTCGCAAGCACCAGGATGGCTCGAGACTCTCCTGGCCGAGGCGCTGGTGCTGTCAACTGCCGGCCAGGGCGCGAGAGCGACGGCATGCAGAGCTGCCACGTGGCCATGTCTCTGCACGATCGCTGTTGGAACGCTGGCTGCTGTGCATACGCATGGGTGCGGTCCACTCCAAGCACCAGCAGGCCTGCCTCGACGAGTGCCTCCTTCCGCCACAAGCACGCCCCGTCCACCGCTTGCCACCTGTAACCATCAAATTGTCATTGTCTGACCATGATAGGAGTCTAGACGACCGCCGTCGACTCTCAGCAGGAGGTAACAGAGTGACGGACGATGGAGTAGATCGCTGCTTCTACTGCCGAACGATGAGGGTGGGTGTTTCAGATCCGCAACGCTTGGCGTGCTGAGCATCCCAGGAAGCGCAGCGACGGCGGGTCACCCGCACCGGCCGTAGATGGGGAACTTGACGCTTTCCGGGATCAAGCAGTGGCAAGAAATCACCAGATTACGATCAATGGCACTAGCTTTCTGGCGCGGCGCGGCGAGTTGCTGCTGGACGCCGCTCTGAGCAATGGCATCGACCTGCCCTATGACTGCCGCGCCGGCCACTGCGGCACCTGCTGCGTGCGGCTGGTATCCGGCGGAGTGCGGGGCGGTGCAGGCTCCGAGCCGGGCATCGTTCATGCCTGTCAGTGTCGGATCGTCGGCGATGCTGTGATCGAGAGGGGCCAGCAGTCGGGTGTCCGCACCGTCGAGGGCGTGCTGACCTCATTGCGCGCTCTGTCGCCCGATGTGATGGAAGTCGGCATCAGGACGCGCCGCGCGCTGCCCTATCACGCCGGGCAATATGTGCAGGTGCGCTTCAGCGGCTATCCAAGCCGTCCCTTCAGCATCACCCATCCCTTGAGCGGTAATCCGAACAGCCGCTCGATCTGGTTTCATGTCCGGCGCATGAAGGGTGGGCGTGTCACCCCATCGCTCGGCAAACGCATCAAGCCTGGCCATCGGGTGAAGCTGACCGGAGCCTACGGCTCGGCGCATTTCCGGCCCAATCTGAACAGTCGGCTGATCCTCGTCGCTACCAACACCGGCTTTGCGCCGATCTGGTCGATCGCCGTCGCTGCGCTGCGCGAGAACCCGCGGCGCAAGATGACGATCATTGCTGGCGGCCGCACCATCGAGGCGCTCTATATGGGCCCGGCCCTCGCGCGGCTGGCCAGCTTCCCCAATGTCCTCGTCGTGCCCGTCTGCAGCACGCCGCAGACCTTGACCAATGCCGTGAAGCTGGGCCGGCCGACCGACCATCTGCCGCGCCTGCTGCCGACCGATGTGCTGTACGCCTGCGGTGCGCCGGGGATGGTCGATTCGATCAAATCGATCGCTGGGGGCATCGGCGCAGTCTGCTATGCGGATCCGTTCCTGCCGACCACCGACGACACGGTCGAGGAAGGCGTCCTGACCCGCGCCATGGGGTGGCTCGGTCTCGATCAGCCCCGCACCCGGCGGGGCCAGCCGATGCCCACGGCTGAAGCAAGGGTGAGAAGTCATTATCGTCCTCAGCGCGCATAGCCTCCGGTCGATCGGGTTCAGGCCCATGGCTCCTCGCTGGTTCTCCATGCGTGGGCTCTACGGCTTGGCGATGATCGCCGGCTTTGCCGCGACCGGCGCAGTTGCGTCCGATCCGGCCAAGATCGTCGGTCCGAATGCCTGCACCGAATGTCACAAGCAGGAGGCCGAGGCCTGGAAGGTCTCGCATCATTTCAAGACGTTTCGCGAGATGCCGCGCCGGAAGGAAGCGAACGAGATCGCGGAAAAAATGGGCGTTCGGCGCATCAGATCGGAGAGTTTGTGCCTCGGCTGCCACTACACGGTGCAGCAGAAAGAAAGCAGAAAGCAGGCCATTGCCGGCATCTCCTGCGAGTCATGCCACGGCGCCGGTGAGGACTGGATCAAGGTGCACAGCCAGTTCAGCGGCAAGACCGAGAAGACCGAGACCAAGGCCGAGGCAGAGGCGCGCTGGAAGCTCGCCGAGTCCAAGGGGATGATCAGGCCGTCCTCACTCTATCGACTGGCGAAGAACTGCTACAGCTGCCATGTCGCGCCGCAAGAGGACCTCGTGAATAAGGGCGGTCATGCTGCCGGCAGCGCCTTCGAGCTGCTGTCCTGGTCGCAGGGCGAGGTGCGCCACAATACCTGGCACTCCAAGGGCAAGGAGAACGTAGCGGCCAGCCCGGCGCGCAAGCGCATGCTCTATCTCGTCGGCCTCGGCGTCGAGCTCGAGACCGGGCTCCGCGCGGTCAGCCGTGCGACGGCAAGAAGGCTTTATGCCTTCCAAATGGCTAAGCGTATCGACCGGGCGCGCAAACAGCTTGCCGCCGCAGCGAAAGCGATACCGAACGTGCCGGAAGTCGCAAAGATGGTCGAGTATGCCTATTCGGCAGGGCTGAAGCTGAACAATGAGCGCTTCCTGACAGCCGCCGCCGACGGCGTCTCCAAGCTGCTCGCGAGCATCACCGAGAAGTATGACGGCAGCGCGATGACTGGGCTCGACAGCCTGCTCCCCGGAGCGGACAAGTTCAAGGGCACGGCGAGGAAAGCCGGCGCAGCCAATTGATCCGACGGGCTGGCAACGACAACAATCTGAATGGGCTTGATATGGGGAAAGAACCGCTGCGATGGGTGATCTTGGGGGGCCACCGTGAGATCGACGGAGCGGCGCACGTCTGACGCGTCAATCGGCGGACGCCGTTGGGGCTCGGCGAAGCATCTCACCAGCCAAACAGTCAAGTGCCTACTGGTCGTGGCGATTTCCGGCGGCCTGTTCTGGCTCGTCTGGATCTATGGCAACGGGCTCCGCGACCCGCGCTATCTCGACGGCTGGGTGCTAGCCGGCGGCATGGGCTTGCAGCTCTATTTCCACATCGCCATCAAGACCGCCACCCTGTCGCCGAAAGCCGCCGCGCGCTGGCGGAAGATCCATATTTTTCTCGGCTATCTGCTGATCGCCGTATTCATCTTCCATTCGGATTTCTCTCTACCGGACACCGGCTTCGAATGGGCGCTGTGGGCGAGCTTCGTGCTGGTGACGCTGAGCGGTATTTTCGGCACCTATCTCGCATGGTCGCTGCACAAGTGGAGTATCGACGAGTACATCAGCTACGATCGCGTCCCAACCCGCCGCGCCGAGCTGGCGCGGGATGTCCAGGCCGCCGTTGCCAAGGCCGATCCGGCCGCCGCTGCGATCGCCTTACCGGCGCCGCCCCATGACGCCTGGATCATGGACCTCTACGCCACCCACCTGCGGGACTTTTTCCAGGGGCAGCGCAATTTCACCGCCCATCTCATCGGCTCGCAGCGCCCGCTCAAGCGGCTGTCCGATGAGATCGACAACCTGTCACGCTATGTCGACCCGCGGAGCCAGGAGAAGCTTGCCGCCATCAAGAACCTGGTGATCGAGAAGGACCGGCTCGATTTCGCGCGTGTCTATCTCGGGCTCGCCAAGGGCTGGCTGTTCGTGCATGTGCCCGTCACCTATGCGCTGATAGTGCTGACGGTGCTGCACGTCCTCGTCGTCTATGCCTTTTCATCGAGGACGTGGTGATGCGGCCAATACGGACCAGATCGGTTCGGTCGCCGAAGGCCGAGAGACAGGCGCGCCCCGGTGCATGGCGCGACCGTCTGGCGGTGCTGCTGGCGCTCGTGACCGTCGTCTGCCTGGGCTTGGCCTTCTTTCTCGCCAAGGATATGCAGTTCCTGATGCCGGGGCGGCTTGCGAGCGCTCACGGCGCGATCGAGAATTGCAGCGCCTGTCACACCACGAGCGGCAACGGCAAGTTGAGCTGGATTCACAGCCTTGTCGCCGGCGATCCGCTCGCCGACAGCAAGGCCTGTCTCACCTGCCATAAAATGCCGGACACGGCCTTCAACCCGCACGGCGCTTCGGCCGATGCGCTGGAGCAGAGCACCAAGCGGTTGGCAAAAATCGCTGTGGGGACACCTGCGCCGCAATGGGCCAGGGCGCAGGGCGCCGCCTTCCCGACCCACGACGTGGTCGAACGCGGTCTCTACTGCGCGACCTGCCACCAGGAGCATCAGGGCGCCAGTTTCAAGCTGGCCAAGATCTCCAACGAGCAATGCCAGACCTGCCACGTGGTCAAGTTCGACAGCTTCGACGGCTATCACCCGAAATTCGAGAACTATCCGTTCAAGCGGCGAACACCGATCATCTACGACCATGCCGGCCACTTCGGCAAGCACTTCCCGGAAGTGGCGAAGAAGTATCCGGCAAAGCGCATTCCTGCGACCTGCTCGTCCTGCCACAACAGCCGCGCTGACAAGCGAGTCATGGCGGTGGCGCCGTTCGAGCAGACCTGCAGCGCCTGCCATCTCGACCAGATCACCGGCAAGGAGCGGGTCAGCGGCCCGAAAGGCATTGCCTTCCTGACCTTGCCTGGCCTCGACCTGCAAACGCTGAAGAAGAAGAACGCCTCGATCGGCGAATGGCCGGCCGCGTCCGAAGCCGAGCTCACACCCTTCATGAAGGTGATGATCAGCCGGAACCAGCGGGGCCGTGCCCTGATCAAGGCCGTGGCCAGCCTGAACCTCCAGGATCTGACCGATGCAAGCGACGACCAGATCAAGGCGGTGACGGACCTGGTGTGGGAGATCAAGAGGCTGTTCCATGCACTGATCTCAGGCAAAGCGTCGGACGCGCTGGGCAACCTCAATATTCACTGCGGGGCGAAGCTCAGTGCGAATCTCATTGCCGACCTGACCGCGAGCATCCCGCGCGATGTAGTCATCAGTGCGCAGCAGCGGTGGCTACCCAATCTCGGCACGGAAATGGCCAATCGCCAGGATACGAGCGACCAGGAACAAGGCTGCTGGATCGAGACGGTTGACGGCTGGACCACAACGATTGCGGAACCGGGATTGGCTGTCGATCGCGAAGCGCCCAGCACTGCCAAACCTAGCCGACTTGTTAAGGCAAGCCCGCAAGCAGAGATCAAGGATGCGCCCGGTGCAGTCATTAAAAGCTTGGGGGTCGATCCTTATGGCCGTCTTATCAAGGGACGGGAGGATGAGGCTGAAGCAGCCAAGGCTGAGGCAGCCAAGACTGAAGCAGCCAAGGCTGAAGTAGCCCAGCCAAAAGGAGCGGCCGGAAAAACCGATACCGCCGCGAACGCCAAGCCCGGCAAGGAAACGCTCTCCCCCGGCCTGCCGCCTCAGGCCAAGGCGGCGGACCAAACCGACGATCTGCTCAACCTTACGGAGGAGGAGCTTCGCGGGATCAAGGGCGCCGAGAAAGCAGCCCGGCCTGAAGGAGCGGCCGTTAGAGGGTATACCGCATACGCCGGACCCGATGGCGGCAAGGAAGCGCTCTCCGCCGACGAGCGGCCTCCCGCGATGAAAGCAGGCATAAAGGACGCCGTGCCTAAAGGAGCGGCCGGAAAAACCAATACCAGAGTTGCCCAGGCCGGTGGCGGCAAGGAAACGCCCTCCGCCAGCAAACAGCCTCAGGCCAAGGCCGCGGACCAGACCGACGATCTGCTCAACCCCACTGAGGAAGAGCTTCGCGGGATCGCGGCTCCGATCAAGAACGCGGAGAAAGCAGCCCAGCCTGAAGGAGCGGTCCCAAAGCCTACCGCGAACGCCAAGCCCGATAGCGCCGTATCTGCGGATGCCGCCACCAAGGCGCAGGCAAAAGCGCCAGCCGACGCCGCCCCGGCGGACACCGCTACGGCTGCACCTCAAGCAAAGGCTGCGCCCGTGATCAGCATCGACAGCAATGTGGATCCGGAGAGCTGGGCTGTATATGGCGGCTGGTACCGGCAGGATTACACGATTTTCTACCGTCCCACGGGCCACAAGGACAAATTCATCTACTCTTGGCTCTTTCTGACCGGTCCCCAAGCGCCGAAAGGCGATACGAGCCCGGCTGGGGCGGTTTTTGATTTTCTCACCAGCAAGGACGCCCAGGGGTCATGCACGAAATGCCACAGCGTTGACGATATCCAGAGAAAAGGGCGGGTGATCAACTTCTCTCCGCCTTCAGTCGCGAGCAAACAGGGACGCTTCACGCATTTCATCCATGAGCCGCATTTCGGTGTCCTGGAGACTCGCGGTTGTCTGGCCTGTCATAGCCTCGAAAAAGGCCGCCCCTATC
>JBAPMW010000384.1:0-1595 GCA_049278815.1 Hyphomicrobiaceae bacterium | reverse complement strand
TGCTGTTCCGCGTGCTCGCCCGCGACCAGCGCCTGTTCGAGCGGTTCATGGGCGGCGGGCTGCTCGACAAGGGCCACCTGACGCTGCGCCAGCGTGAGATCGTCATCCACCGCGTCACGGCACGCTGCGGCGCGGGGTACGAATGGGGCGTGCATGCCGCGTTCTTCGCCAAGCGGGCGGGTCTCGACGCCGCGCAGCTGCGCTCGACCGTGCACGGCGGACCCGGCGATGCGTGCTGGGCCCCGCCCGATGCGCTCCTGATCCGGTTCTGCGATGCCCTGCACGCCGAGTGCACGCTCGACGACGCCCTGTGGGCGGATCTGCGTGGGGCCTTCAGCGAGGAGGCGATCCTGGAGCTGCTGCTGCTTGCGGGGTTCTATCGCACCGTCTCGTACCTGACGAATGCGCTGCGCTTGCCGCCGGAGCGGTTCGCGGCGAGGTTTCCGGTGTAGCGTCCGAACGCCTGTGTCGGCGGAATCGGTCAGATAGCATCCACACGTCCGAGATCAGAGTGTTGACAAGCGCACTATTTGTTCTAATTATGTTCTTTGCCTCGATGGATGTTGCGGATGCCGCAGAAGCCATTTGCCGGTTCACATACCGCGAAGAAGTTGGACAAGCTCGAAGCGTACCTCAGGGCGTACCTGACGGTGCTCAAGAAGCAAGATTGGGTACACACGATTTACTTCGATGCATTCGCAGGCACGGGAACTGCCCCAATAGCCGCCAGCGCTGAGCCTGCACTGCCCCTCGATGACGACGCCACAAATTTCATCGTCGGCTCAGCCAAGCGCGCGCTCGATCTCGATTCAGCCTTCTCCGAGTACATCTTTGTGGAGAAGGGGCGCACCAAGGCACGGGAGCTTGAACGCCTCAAGAGCTTGTATCCGGCGAAGGCCGACAGGATCAAGGTTGAGAATGCCGATGCCAACTCAGCTCTGAGGCAATTCTGCGCTACGCGTGACTGGAGGAAGTGCCGAGCAGTCGTGTTCCTCGATCCGTTCGGAAACCAGGTTGAATGGAGCACGATAGAAGCGATCGCCGCCACAATGGCGATCGACCTCTGGTATCTTTTCCCAGCGGGTCTTGGAGTTCACAGACAGATTGGACACGACGCGCAAGTGGATGCCGAAAAGGAGGCCTCACTCACTCGTTTGTATGGCACTTCGGAGTGGAAGACCGTGCTAATCTCGGAAGAACAGAGTTTTGACCTCTTCGGCGATGGAAACAAGCGGTCAGTCAAGGTCTCCACCCCGGCGCTTGCGACAGAGTTTATGCTCAGATGTATGCGGCCGATCTTTAAGGGTGGCGTTCTTGACGAATGGCTGGTGCTGGGACGGAGAGCACACCACAGCTACTCGTTGGTCTTTGCTTGGGCAAATCCAAGCCCCGGGGCACGTAAGGCAGGCAATATCGCGCGAGCCGTGATCAGGAGCGGAGACCATGGCAGGGCTAAGCGACATTGAATGGACCGATGCCACTTGGAATCCTATTTCCGGGTGTGTGATGGTGTCGCCCGGCTGCACGCACTGCTATGCGATGCGCATGGCAGCGCGGCTGCAAGCAATGGAGCATTCTGCGTACACAGCGGTTAC
>JBAPMW010000383.1:0-1565 GCA_049278815.1 Hyphomicrobiaceae bacterium | reverse complement strand
CGAAGCGGGAGACATCATCCCTTCGGACGGCGAGGTGATCGAGGGCGTCGCCTCGGTCAACGAGGCGGCCATTACCGGTGAATCGGCTCCCGTCATCCGCGAAGCTGGTGGCGACCGCTCGGCGGTGACCGGCGGCACCCAGGTCCTGTCCGACTGGATTCGCGTGCGCGTCACGGCGGCCCAAGGCACGACCTTCCTCGATCGCATGATCAAGCTGGTGGAGGGTGCGGAGCGGCAGAAGACGCCCAACGAGATCGCACTCAACATCCTGCTCGTTGGCATGACCCTGATCTTCGTGTTTGCGACGGCGACGATCCCGAGCTTCGCCCACTATGCGGGCGGGCCGATCTCGGTGGTGGTCGTGGTGGCGCTGTTCGTCACACTGATCCCGACGACCATCGGCGCGCTGCTGTCTGCGATCGGCATTGCCGGCATGGACCGCTTGGTCCGGTTCAATGTGCTGGCCCTCTCCGGCCGCGCCGTCGAGGCGGCGGGGGATGTCGACACCTTGCTGCTCGACAAGACCGGCACCATCACCCTCGGCAACCGCCAAGCCACCGAGCTCAGGCCATTACGCAACGTCAGCGAGCAGGAGCTTGCCGATGCCGCTCAGCTGGCGTCGCTGGCCGACGAGACACCGGAGGGCCGCTCCATCGTGGTGCTCGCCAAGGAGAAGTACGGCATCCGGGGCCGCGACATGGGCGAGCTCAACGCGAGGTTCATTCCGTTCTCGGCCCAGACCCGTATGAGCGGCGTGGAGCTCGGCTCGACATCGATCCGCAAGGGTGCCGTGGATGCCATCCTGGCTCACCTCAACATGTCAGGCGTACCTGCGAGCCGCACGAGTCCGGTCCAAGCACTGCAGCCGGCCGCCACGACGGATGCGGGCCGCGAGATCCAGGCGATCACGGAGGAGATCGCGAGGTCCGGCGGCACCCCGCTCGCGGTAGCGCGCGATGGCAAGCTGCTGGGCGTGATCCATCTCAAGGACATCGTCAAGGGCGGTATCCGCGAGCGCTTCGCCGAGTTGAGGCGCATGGGCATCCGCACCGTCATGATCACGGGCGACAACCCGACCACCGCGGCAGCCATCGCAGCCGAGGCTGGGGTGGACGACTTCCTGGCCCAGGCTACGCCCGAGGACAAGCTGAAGCTGATCCGCGAGGAGCAGGCCAAGGGCAAGCTGGTCGCCATGTGCGGCGACGGCACCAATGACGCGCCGGCGCTCGCTCAGGCCGATGTCGGCGTCGCCATGAACACGGGTACGCAGGCCGCGCGCGAGGCCGGTAACATGATCGACCTCGACTCCAATCCTACCAAGCTGATCGAGGTGGTCGAGATCGGCAAGCAGCTGTTGATGACGCGCGGCGCGCTCACCACGTTCTCGATCGCCAACGACGTGGCAAAGTACTTCGCCATCATCCCGGCGATGTTCCTCGCCTTCTATCCGCAGCTGCAGGCGCTCAACATCATGAACCTGGCGACGCCGCAGAGCGCCATCCTGTCGGCGATCATCTTCAACGCGCTCATCATCATTGCGCTGATCCCGCTGGCCCTGAAGGGCG
>JBAPMW010000382.1:0-2324 GCA_049278815.1 Hyphomicrobiaceae bacterium | reverse complement strand
CCGACATTGATCGCGTCATCGGCAAGCTCGCGCCCATAGAGGCGGAAGTTCGGAGCGATCGCGGTCAGTGGTTCCTGCGCCGGGTATTGCCCTATCGTACCGCCGAGAACAGGATTGAGGGTGTGGTGGTGACCTATACGGACATCACCGGCCTCAAGCTGGCGGCGCAAGCGCTCGAGAGCCGTGACCGCCAACAGGCAGTCGTCGTGACGCTTGGACGGACCGCTCTGGCGGAAACCGAGCCGCAGGCGCTGTTCGATCGGGCGGCAAGGGCAGTGGCTGAGCAGCTCGATTGCGAGTTCAGCGAGGTTCTGGCGCTGTTGCCCGGCAGGGGAAATTTCCTGCTGCGCGCCGGCGCGGGCTGGAAGGCGGGATCGATCGGTCACACTTCCTCGGCGGCCGGCATCGAGTCCCTGGCGGGCCATGTTTTGCAGACCGGGGGATCTGTCATCTTCGAGGATCTCGCCACGGAGAAGCGCTTCGACCTGTCGGTGCTCAACCGCGAGCACAGCATCGTCAGCGGAGCCGGGGTTCTGATCGGTCTGGAGGACGAGCGCTGGGGGGCGCTTTGCGTGCTCTCCGTCAAGAAGCGCACGTTTACGGTCGACGACATGAACTTTCTGCAGGCCGTGGCTAACGTCTTGTCGGGCGCGATCGCCCGTGCGCGGGCCGAGGAAGACGTGCGTATTGCCCATGTACGGTTGTCGGCCATTGTCGACAATGCCGACGATGCCATCATCTCGATCGACCAGGGCCAAAAGATCACCATGTTCAACCACGGGGCCGAGAAGATCTTCGGCTATACGGCTCAGGAGGTCGTACGACAGCCGCTCGGCATGCTGATGCCCGCCCGCTTCAAGCAGCCCCATGAAAAGCACGTTCGCGACTTCGGCGGGACGGCGGTGGTTGCGCGCCGGATGGGCGAACGCGGCGAGATCTTCGGCCGCCGCAAGGACGGGACAGAGTTCCCGGCGGAGGCTACGATCTCGAAAGTCGAGGCGCTTGGCGGGCTGCTCTTCACCGCGATTGTGCGCGACATTACCGAGCGCAAGCAGGCCGAGGTCATGCTGGAAGGGCGCGTGGCGGAGCGCACGGCGGAGCTCCAGAGCGAGATCGCGCAGCGCGAGGCGACCCAGGAGGCGCTGGTGCGCTCCCAAAAGCTGCAAGGGCTGGGCGAGCTTGCCGGCGGCATGGCGCACGACTTCAACAACCTCTTGACGGTCATCACCGGCAACCTCGAGTTCCTCGACGCCCGGCTCAAGGACGAAACAAGCCGGGAGCTCATCCAAGACGCGGACGAGGCCGCGCGTATGGGCGCGCGGCTCATCAACCGGCTGTTGACCTTCGGGCGGCAACGCAGGCTTCACCCGGAAGTCGTGAACCTCAACGAGATCGCCCTCTCCATGACGGAGATCTTGCGGCGAACGATCGGTGAGCAGGTGTCGCTCGAGACCAGCCTGGCACCCAACTTGTGGAGCACGCTTGTCGATTCCAGCGAGACCGAGAACGCGGTCCTGAACCTCGCCATCAACGCGCGCGACGTCATGCCCAGCGGTGGCAAGCTGATCATCGAGACGAACAACGTTCCCACGATGGGAACGGAGGAGGCCGCTAGGATCGGCCTGGAGCCGCGGGACTACGTGACGCTCAGCGTCAGCGATACGGGCTCGGGGATGCCGCCCGAGGTCATCGCCCGCGCCTTCGAGCCTTTCTTCACCACGAAGGAGCCGGGCAAAGGCACCGGCCTGGGGCTCTCGACCATCTATGGCTTCGCCAGGCAATCCGGCGGGCTGGCAACGATCAAGAGCGAGCTCGGCATGGGCACGACGGTCACCCTCTACCTGCCGAGGCACACCGGTGGCGAGGCCGCCGCCAAGCGCGAGGTCCCCCATCGGCGAGATGCTCCCGAGCCGGTGAGCGAAACCGTGCTCGTCGTCGAGGACAACCCAGGCGTCCGCGACCTCGCCGTCCGGCGCCTGGGGATGCTCGGCTACAAGGTGCTGGTGGCCGAGAACGGCCCGGCCGGGGTGGCCGTGCTCGAGAAGGGGGAGAAGGTCGACCTGGTGTTCTCCGATGTGGTGATGGCTGGCGGCATGTCTGGCGTCGATCTCGCCCGCTGGGTGAGGCAGCACCGGCCCGGCACCAGGATTCTGCTCACCTCCGGCTTTGCCGACATCGCCGAGGACGAGGCGGCAACCGGGCTGGACATCAGGCTCCTGCGCAAGCCCTACAAGCAGGCCGATCTGGCGCTCGCCATCCGCGAGGTGCTGGCACCTTGACCAGCATCCAACTCCTTTGGCCGTGATATCGGCCTCGGTGGCGTC
>JBAPMW010000381.1:0-6198 GCA_049278815.1 Hyphomicrobiaceae bacterium | reverse complement strand
GCCAAGCCGGTCGTGCAGATGGGTTGTTCCACCCCACATACCTGGAAAGCGCTCTGGCCGCGGCCTTAGAGACGCTGACGCGGTCAGACCCCGGACATCCTCGTCAGGGGCCTGTCCCCAGCCGCTACATCGAGTTTGGCAGCCACAACGAGATCTGCGGGAACGCGATCAGCAGCGTCATGATCACGATCTCGCAGAGGAGGAACCAGAAGCACCCCTTGAAGATGGTCTCCAGCGGGATCGAGTCTCCCACCACGTTCTTCACCACGTACACGTTGAAGCCGACCGGCGGCGTCAGCAGGCCGATGCCGATGTACTTCACCACCAGCACGCCGAACCAGACGAGGTCGAGATTCAGCGCCGCGAACATGGGCACGAACACCGGGATGGTGAGCAGGATCATGCCCAGGGGGTCCAGGAACATGCCGAGGATCAGATAGATGATCGACGCGCCGATCACGAGCAGCAGCGGGTCGACGGCCCAGGAGCCGATCAGCTCGGTGAACATCTGGGAGGCGCCGGCGAGCGCCAGGAACTTCATGTAGATCACGGCGCCGATGCCGACGAAGAACAGCTGCGAGGTCGTGCCGATGGCGTCCTTGAAGCTGTCCACGAAGCCGGCCCAGCCGAGCTTCCCGCGCGCCACGCCGATAACGACGGCGAGCAACGCGCCCGCGGCGCCGCCCTCGGTGGGCGTGACCACGCCGGCGTAGAGGCCGCCCATCACGCCGATGATGAGCAGCACGATCGGCCAGATCTCGCCGAGTGAGGCCCAGCGCTCGCGCCACAGCGCATCGTTGTCGGGAAACTCCACGGGCGGAGCGAGCTTGGGATTGAGCCACGCGCGGCCCACGATCATGACCATGTAGACCGTCGCCGTGAGGATGCCGGGCAGGATGCCGGCGAGCAGCAGCTTGACGATCGAGACCTCGGCGAAGATGCCGTAGATGACGAAGATGATGCTGGGCGGGATGAGCGCGTCCAGCGTCCCGCCGCTGGCGCACACGCCCGTCGCCAGTCCCTTGTCGTACTTGTGCTTGAGCATCTCGGGGATGGCGAGCCGGGCCATCACCGCTGCCGCCGCCACGCTCGACCCCGAGGCCGCCCCGAAGCCGGCGGCCGCCCAGTTGGTAGCCACCGCCAGCCCGCCGGGGAGCTTGCCGAACCACGCCACGGCCGTGCGGAACAGCGCCGTGCCGATGCCGGAGTTGCCGGCGACGGCGCCCATCAGCAGGAACATCGGGATGGCCGAGAGGTCCCAGCTGGCGGCGAACACGAACGGCGTGTCGCGCAGCACGCTCAGCGCCACGTTGAGGTCGCGCAGATACCAGACCCCGCAGAAGGCGATGGCGCCCATTGAGACGCCGATGGGAACGCGCAGGCCGATCAACAGCAGGATGAAGCCAAGGCTGCCCAGCGACAGCGTGAGCGTGCTCATAGCCCACGCTCCCGGCTGTCGTCGGCCTCGGGCCGGTAGCCGCGCCCCACATCGCGCAGGATGCGCAGCACGAGATAGATGCCCATGAAGGTGGCGGCAATCGGCAGCAGCCAGCGGCTCGGCCACACGGGAATGAACCCACCCGCCGCCTCCCACACCTCGCCCGCCTGCGTCTGCTGCACGGCGCGGAGCCCCGTCTGCCAGCCGAACACGGCGACGTAGACGAGCATGAAGACCTTGACCGCCACCTCGACCCAGTAGCCGAACCACGCGGTGCCGATGTGCTCGAATACGCCGGCGACGATGTGGTTGTCTTTGCGTGTGAGCCACGCCCACGGCAGGTAGCAGATCGCGACCATGTACCAGCCCGACACGATCTCCGTCGTGCCGTCCAGCGGGTGGTTGAACACGGCTCGTCCGGTCACGTCGGCGCCGACATGCACCATCATCAGGAAGCCGGCGATCAATGCGACCCAAAGCAGGAGATCGATGGGTATCTCCAGCCAGCGCATCAGCCGCTCGATCATGGCCATCTCCCCCCGGCCCCAGGTGCCGTTTCCAACACGCTATCTCTTGCCACCTGCGGCGGCCATGCGACATAGCTCTATGGCCGAGCGCCCCAAGGGCCCATCCAGCCGCAGCAGATACGCCCCCCTTTCAGGCCGCTGCGCGCCCCCACAGCTCGCGCGAGGCGATGCGGGCGCCCTCGGCCAGCGCCTCCAGCTTCGCCCACATGATCGACTCGTGCACGCGCCGCACGTGCGGCGACTGGGCGAAGCCGCAGTCGGTGCCGGCCATCACGTTCTCGCGGCCGACCAGCCCGGCGATGCGCACCAGCCGCTCGGCCACCAGCTCGGGATGCTCGACCACGTTGGTGGAATGGCTGATGACGCCGGGGATGAGCTTGCGGCCTTCGGGCAGCTTGACGGTCTCCCACACGCGCCACTCGTGGGCATGGCGCGGGTTGCCCATCTCGATGCAGTAGGCGCCGGCCTTCACGCGCAGGATGAGATCGACGATGTCCTTGAGCGGCACGTCGCTCACGTGCGGGGTGTTGAAGCTGCCCCAGCAGATGTGATAGCGCACCTTCTCCTGCGGCAGGCCTTCGAGTGCGTGGTTGAGCGCGTCGATGCGCACCGAGGCCCACCTGCGGTAGTCCTCCAGCGACTTGCCCGCGAAGGCAAGGTCGTACATGTAGGGCAGGAAGGCGTCGTCCACCTGTACGTAGAGGCCGGCGTCGACGATGGCGCGATACTCCTCGCGCAGGGCCTCGGCGAGGGCGAAAAGGGCCTCCTCCTCGCTCCTGTAGTGCTCGTTCCTGAACATCGGCACGGCGCTCGCCGGCGCGACGACCGGCACAAAGCCCGCGACGCCGACGCCGGCCAGCGCCGCCTTGAAGATCTCGATGTCGTGCTTGACCGCGGCATGGCCCTTGTAGGCGATCGGCCCGACCGTCACGACCGTGCCGCGCTTGGGCAGCCGCTGGGTAGGGAAATACTCCGCGTAGAACTCGGGGAACAGGCCGCGGTCGCGCCCGCCGCCCGCAGGCGCGACGATGTCGCGCTCCTCGATGCCGGCGAGACGGTCGAGCACGTAGAAATTCCAGGAGCGGAATTTGCCGTACTCTCCGTCGCTGACGATGTCGATGCCGGCGCGCTGCTGCCGCCGCACCACCTCGCTCACGCAGTGGCGCAGCAGGGCGTCGAAGGCGTTGGCGTCGATGGCGAGGCCGTTCTCCATCGCCTCGATATACTGCACGAGCTTCCGGGGGCGGACGAGGCTGCCCACATGCGTCGTGAGAATCCGGTCGGCGCTCGCTGACATGGGGGCCTGCCTCCCGGCACGCTCCTCGTGTCGGTCGCGTGCGGCCTGATCGCTGGCACGAGACCGAGATCGAGGGGCGGCCCCGTCTCGGTCTCGCGGGTGTCCGGTTTGTCCGGACCTTCAGAGCTTATTGAGGTCGATCTTGGAGAACACCTCGTCCATCAACACCGAGGTGAACTTGTCGATGTCGCGCCCAATCGCCTTGGACTTTGGGCGCCACTTCTCGATCGTCCTCTCGTAGTCGTCGATGATGGCACCCGGGTCCTTCACGCCGAAGCGCTTCGCCGAGGCGACGTTCCGCTCGCGCTGGCCCTTGCGGAACTCCTTGACGACCTCCTCCCAGGCCTTCGCGTCGTCGCCCTCCACCTTCAGCACCTTCACGCCCTTGTCCTTGACGATGGCCGAAAGAGTCGCCTCGTTGGCGTTGAGGAAGTTGCCGATCGCCTGCTTGGCGCTCATCCAGGCCGCGTACTTGACGTGGATCTTCTTCTGCTCGGGAGTGAACTTGTTCCACGCATCGCGATTGAGCACGAAACCGATGGCCGGGCCGGTCAGACCGAGGGGATAGTCGGTCACGTACTTGGCGTGGTCGGCGTAGCCGAAGGTGCGGAGCCAGTCGGCGATGCCGTGCTGACAGTCGAGGCCGCCGCGCTGGAGGAGACCCACCGCCTCGACCAGCGTCGCATTGACGGGCACCCCGCCGGCAGCCCGCATCAGCTCGGCACTTCCGGCCGTTGCGCGCACGCGCTTGCCCTTGAGGTCGGAGGGCGACTTGACCGGGCTGGTGCAGGCCAGCAGGTAGGCGGAGCTGGTCCAGCCTCCCAGCGGGAGCGAGTTGTTTCTCCTGAACTCCTCAAGGCAGGACGGACAACGCAGATACATGACCTCGAGCGCCGCGCCCGTCGCCGCCACCACATCGTTATGGCCGAGGATCACCGTGGAGTAGATGGCATAGACCGAGGGAATGGTATTGGGCGTATACGTAACGATCCCGAGCCCGGCATGCATGAGGCCGTCCTTGACCGCGGCGAACGTGCCCTTGCCGTCGGCGATCGCACCGCCTGCGATCAGCTTCCACTTGATGGCCCCCTTGGTCTCTTTCTCGATGTTCTTGAAGAGCTCCGGCATCACGTGGACGTTCTGGTACTCGCGCGGCGGCGTCCAGTTGCCGTAGACCAGCTCCTGCTGGGCCGAAGCCGGCGGTGCGGTCAGCGCTCCGCCCAGCAGGGCGGCGGCAGCAAACCAAGACATTCGGGTGATCATCGAAGGCGTCCTCCTTGGCTCCTCGTTGGCATTCGTGCGCTTTTGTCGTTGTTGCGCGTGCAGTCGTTGGATTGTGCGCACCCCACCATTGACCGCCACCTGCAGGTGGCGGCAAGGCCTGTCCTCCCCTCACGAGGTCGAGGCAGACTACCAGTCCGGGGACCGCGCCTTCAAGCTGGCATAAAGCATGAGGGCTCCGACGGACGGTCGGCGGACCGCTCATGGCCGCATCGAGCCCTGCCGTCACGCAACCGTCCCGTAGGGCGGATTAGCGCGTCAGCGCGTAATCCGCCACTATGGGACAGTCATACCGGCAAGATGGCGGGTTACGAGCTTCGCCCTAACCCGCCCTACTGCCGATCAATACGACGTTCTCCTCGAGAAAGGCTCCCCCATGACCGAGGACGCCCGGGTCAAGTCCGCCCTGTCGCACTGGGCACCGCGCTTTGTCGCCAATGGCGTGGCGCTCACCGACTTCGAGGAGGTGGTGGGCGCCACCCCCAGCTGGGACGACTGGTGCCGCGCCTGGTCCGACAAGGCCGCCGTGCACGAGGCGATGGGGCGGGAGGCGCTGGCCGCCGGCAAGCTCATCTCGGCCGGGGAGCATCTGCAGCGGGCCGGGGTCTATTACCACTTCGGCAAGTTCCTGTTCGTCCACGATATCCCGCAGATGCGGGAGGCGCACCGGAAGGCGGTGGAGTGCCGCCGGCTGGCCCTTCCGCACCTCATTCCGCCGGGGGAGCCGGTGGCGATCCCCTTCGAGGGCCGGCATCTTTACGGCATTCTCAGGAAGCCCGACGGCGCCTCGCGTCCGCCGGTGATGATCATGTGCTGCGGCCTCGACTCGGCCAAGGAGGAGACCGAGACCTACGAGGCGCCGTTCCTGGCGCGCGGCATCGCCATCCTGGTGTTCGACGGCCCCGGCCAGGGCGAGGCCGAGTACGACTGGCCGATCCGGGGCAACTACGAGACGGCGGTGGCGGCCGTGTGCGACTACATCGGGACGCGCGCGGACCTGGACGCCTCGCGCATGGGCCTGTGGGGCGTGAGCCTCGGCGGCTATTACGCGCCGCGGGCGGCCGCCTTCGAGCCCAGGATCAAGGCCTGCGTGGCGCTCTCGGGCCCCTACGACATGGGTGCCAACTGGGACCGCCTGCCGGAGCTGACGCGCGAGGCCTTCCGCGTGCGCAGCCATGCCGGGACCGACGAGGAGGGCCAGGCCAATGCCGCGACGCTGTCGCTCGCCGGGGTGGCCGGGCGCATCCGCTGCCCGCTCTACCTCGTCGCCGGCAGGCTCGACCGCGTGATCCCCTGGCAGGACGCGGAGCGGCTGGCGCGCGAGGCGGCGGGGCCGGTGGTCTTCTCGCTGATCGAGGACGGCAACCACGTCGCCAACAACCGCGGCTACAAGTGGCGGCTGCAGACGGCGGACTGGATGGCCGAAGAGCTCGTGAAATCGTGAGCTCGTGAAGTCGTGAAATCGGGTCGTGAACCCGTGAGGCCATGGAAAGCAATCTCACGAATTCACGATCTCACGACTTCACGTTGGAGTCACGGTGTCAGACCCAGAGGGTCTGACACCTCCCCTACTGCCTACGCCCCAAGCCGCACCGCCATCCAGTCTGCCGTCTGCAGCCGCCACTTGTAGCCGCGGTTGTTGGCGACGTGGTTGC
>JBAPMW010000380.1:0-9168 GCA_049278815.1 Hyphomicrobiaceae bacterium | reverse complement strand
CTGGGTCTGACACCAGAACTCCAACGTCCGTATAGCCATGGTATCAGACTCGGAGGGTCTGACACCTATCGCGCCGCCAGCATGGGCCACAGCGCATCCGCGCCTCTGGCCGCCACCAGCTGCCCGAGCTTCACTGCCCATTGGCTCTCGCTGCCGAAGTCGTCGCGCCAGGCCCACAGACGCCGCGTGTAGCGGTGCAGCACGTGCTCCCTGGTGAAGCCGATGGCGCCCAGCACCTGGTGGGCGATGGCCGCCCCCTCGCCGGCCGCCTCACCGACGCGGATCTTGGCGGAGGCGGCTTCGAGCAATACTCCGACATCGAAGCTTGCGCCGCCCGGATCCCCCTCTCCGCTTGCGCCAACCGGATTCCCCTCCCCCTTGTGGGGAGGGGTTAGGGGTGGGGGGACACCCGACCTCGCAGGGTCTGCAATCCCCCCCACCCTGTCCCTCCCCCACAAGGGGGGAGGGGACGCTGTGGCGCTCTCCGCGCCCTGCATTGAGGTGGCGATCGCATCGGCCGCCGATCCCGCCGCGGCAATGGCCGCCGCCACCTCGCCGGCGAGGCGGGCAAGGCTCTGCTGCACGGCCTGGAACTTGCCGATCGGCCGGCCGAAGGCGACGCGCTCGTTGGCATAGGCGACGGCGAGATCGAGGATCGCCTCCAGCGCCCCCGCCATCTGCATCGCGCGCGCGGTGGCGCCCATCAGCAGCAGCGCACCCGTGTCGAGCCCCGGCGGCGCATCCGCCACGGCCACGGGGCGCACGCCGTCGAGGCGCACCGCATTGAGCGGATCTCCGGCGAGGCTTGTGCCGTCGTCGATGCGGGCATCGCAGGCCGCCATCAAGGCCACAACCGCGCCACCGCCTTCACGCTCCGCCAGCACCGCAAGGTGCTCTGCGCCCTTGGCGAATGGGACCGCGCGCAACCGACCGCTCAGTGAACCGTCGCGACCAAGAACGATGCTGTTGCCTTCCCGTGCCGGCCCGCAGGCCATCGGCCCCCTTGGCGAGGCGATGCCCGCCTGGGCGAGCATCCTGCCCGCCAGCAGCGTTTCGGCAAGCGGCAGTGGCACCGCCGAGCGGCCCGCCTCGCGCAGCACGGCGAACCCATCGGCGAAGTCGGCGCCGCCGCCGCCCAGCGCCTCGGGCACCCACGCCAGCGGCAGCCCGGCCTCCTCCAACGCGCTCCAGGCCGGCGCCATCCAGCCGTCGTCCGCGGCCCGGTTGACGGCCTGCGGATCGCACAGGTCGCTGAAGATGCGGCGCGCCGTCTCGGCGACGATGCTGTCGTTGGCCATCGGATCGTCTCCACCCGGTCATCCTTCCTATCCCGCCGTCATGAGGCCCCAGTCATGAGGCCCACCACGGCGGCCGTCATCAGCGTCGCCAGCGTTCCCGACACGATGGTCTTGGCGCCGAGGCCGGCGATCTCGGCGCGGCGTTGCGGCACCATGGCGGCGATGCCGCCCACCATGATGCCCAGGCTGCCGAAATTGGCAAACCCCCACAGCGCATAGGTGAGGATCAGCCGCGAGCGGTCCGACAGGCGCCGGGCGCGAGGCCGGCGAGCTCAAGATAGGCCAGGAACTCGTTGAGCACGGTCGTGACGCCGAGCAGCGCCCCGGCCTGGGCGCTCTCCGCCCAAGGGATGCCGTGAGCCAGGCCAGGGGCGCGAACGCCCAGCCCAGCACCTGCTGGAATGTGAGCTGCACCCCGAACCGCGCCGTGAGCAGCCCGAGCAGCTGGTTGGCGAGCGCGACCAGGGCCACCGCCACGATCAGCATGGCCGTGACATTGGCGAGCAGCACCACGCCCTCCCAGGTGCCCTGGGCGATGGCGTCCATGCTGGAGCGCGCGTCGATGACGATTTCAGGCGTAGGTTGGGTCGAGCGTCAGCGAAGACCCAACACATTCAACGATGAGGCCTTTCCTATGCGTTGGGTCTGCCCCCGGCTTTCGCCGGGATTGACCCAACCTACGCTTGCAGCCCGCGCAGGAACGCAATGACCGCCGCGTTGAACGCCGCCGGCTGCTCGATGTTGGAGAGATGGCCGGCGTCGTCGATGACGGTGAGCCTGGCGCCGGGGATGTTGTCGGCGAGCTCGCGGGCCATGTCGGGCGTGGTCAGGCGGTCGGCGCTGCCGACGATCACGTGGGCGGGCACGCGGATGTCCGCAAGCCGCCGTTGCGGCGGCGACATGACGGTGGCCTCCAGGCTCTTGATGTAGGACGCCTTGTGCAGCCGGTTCAGGCTGTCCACCAGCTTGGCGAAGGCCTCCGCCGAGATGTTGGGGCCGGACAGGCTCTTCGCCACCGGCTCGGCGATGTCCTTCGGCTCGCCGCCGCCGACGAGGGGCTCCTTGCGCAGGCGGAGGAACTCGCGCTTCTGCTCCTCCGTGAAGTTTGCGAAGCCGGTGTGGGTGTCGCACAGGGTCAGGCTCAGGAGCCGCTCAGGATAGCGCTCGGCGAAATCCATGGCGATGCGCCCGCCCATGGAGAGGCCCAGGATGTGCGCCTTGGCGGCGCCGAAATGGTCGAGCACCCGCACCAGGTCGTCGGCGTAGTCGGTGAAGGCGAGCGGGCCCTCGTAGTCGTCGCTCTCGCCGTAGCCGCGCGCGTCCCAGGCGACCGTGTGCCAATGGGCGGCCAGTGCCGGCAGGTTGTCATGCCAGTTGCGCTTGTTGCCGCCGATGCCGTGCAGCAGCACGAGGAGGTCGCCGCTGCCCATGTGGTCGACGGCGAGATGGGGGTGCGGGCCGATGCGCTCGGTGGTCCAGGTGGGTGTCTGGGTGGTCACGATGGGGCTCCTTTGTTCCTGGAGTAGGCCCGCGCCAGGGGGGCGAGCGCGAGCCGGTCGACGGCAAAGACAACGATGACGATGACGAAGCAGCAGGCGAACACCATCGCCGCGTTGGCGGTCGACTGGGCCTGCAGCATCAGGAAGCCGAGCCCGGACTGGGCGCCGAACAGCTCCGCGACCAGCGCGATCTTCCAGCAGATGCCGAACACGATCCGCAGGCCCGCGGCGAGGAACGGCATGACCAGCGGCAGAGTCAGCCGCGTGAAGCGCCGCCAGCGGCTGCGGCCGAAGCTGCGGCCCATCTCCTCCAGCTCGGTGTCGATGTTGCGGAAGCCTTCGAGCGCGTTGGCGAGGCAGAACGGCAGCACGATCGCCACCTCGATGAAGATGACGGTGAGGTTGGAGACGCCGAACCAGACGACCCCGAGGATGGCCCAGCCGACGGACGGGAAGCTGTTCAGGATGACCAGGATGCGCCGCTCGACGACGGCGGCGAAGGCCGGTGAGGGTCGCGCCAGCATGGCCAGCGTCATGCCGAGCGCCATGGCGATGGCGACCGCGGCGATCACGCGGGCGAAGCTGATGCCCAGGTGCCAGGCGAGCCCGGGATCGGTGGCGAAGCGGGCGAGCGTGGCGAGCACGGTCGCCGGTCCAGGCAGCACGAACTCCGGCAGGTTGCGCGCGGTGAGCCACCAGGCGGCCAGCGCAAGGAGCGCCGCGCCTTCGGCCAGGCCGTGCGCGTAGAGCGGGGTCAGGTCCCTCGCTGCCGGCGCGGCTCCTGCACCGGCGGGGTGCGGGGTCAGACCCCTCGCTGCCAGCGTAGCGGTTTGTCCATCAACGTGTGCGCGAGGGGTCTGACCCCGTGCTCCCTCACTCAACGCCGTACCTCCGGTCGAGCCGGCGCTGCAGCGGGCGGAACAGGAAGACCTCGGTGCAGGCGACGAACAGCAGGATGAACAGAATGATCGCGAAGATGGTCTCGGTGTCGAACTCCTGCCGTGCCATGTTGAGGAGATAGCCGACGCCGGCGTTGCCGCCGAACAGCTCCGCCGTCAGCGTCACCTTCCAGGCCACGCCGAAGCTGATCCTCAGCGTGGCAAACATGTAGGGCACCAGCATCGGCACCATCAGCTTGGCGAGGCGGCGCCCGCGCCCCCGGGTGAGGCTGCGGCCCAGCTCCATCAGCTCGGCGTCGAGCTCGGTAAGACCGGTGCGCAGGTTGATGGTGGCGAACGGGATCAGGATCATGGTGACGGCGAACACCACCGTGCGGCTGTCGATGCCGATCCAGAGGATGCCGAGGAAGAGCCAGCCGATGCCCGAGAAGGCGTTGAGGAACGGCGTGGCGCGGAAGTCGATCAGCAGCCGCGTCACCGGCAGGAAGTGGGCCGAGAGCGCGAGCAGCGCGCCGATGGCGAAGGCGAGCACGATCGCCGCCGCGACATGGGCGAGCGAGATGCCAAGCGTCAGCGTCAGCGTCGGCTCCGTGACGAACGCCAGCATGCGGCTCGCCACGGCGGCGGGGCCCGGCAGCTGGTAGGCGGGCACGAGTTGGGAGTAGGCCCACCACAGCGCGAGGGCCGCCACGGTGAACCCGTGCACGGCCCAGCCCCGCGCCGCCGACCTTCCGGCAAGCGTCAACCGCACGCGAGAGCGCTTTCCGGTTGACGTGGATCGGAGCAGCTGGTCTGCACCACCGGCTTGGCGCCTGAATAGATCCTATCCTCTTTCGTCACACCGCACCCAAGGTAGCCCAAACGAGGATCCGCGTACTGGTGTGATCCGCATGCAGTGGAAACGCTCTGTTCACCTGCCCGCGACCGCGCAGCGGCGGCCGCTCACTCCTGGAGCGCGGGCTTCCACACGGTCTCCAGCACGGGCGGCGCCTTCTTCAGGATGTCGAGCTCGATCGCCCGCTTCCACAGGATGTCGATGGCCGTGATGTCGTCCTTGGCGAGGATCACGGGAAAATCCGAGAAGCGGGTGAACCAGGCTGCAAAGAAGGCGGGGTCGGTGTCGGTGGCTTTGGCGACCGCCGGGAACACCTCGTCGGAGTGCTCGACGGCGTACCGCATGGAGGCGTGCAGCAGGCGCAGGAACTCCTTGTAGGTGTCGGGCGCGGCGTCGAGCTTCTCGCCGTAGCCGGCGAGCACGGCCGAGACCATGCGCACGCCGGTGCGCTTGTAGAGGTCGCCCGCCGTCTGGGTGACGGGGACGAACTCGCCCGTCTGCGACGCCTTGAAGGCCTGCGCATGGATCAGCGTGGCCGCGTCGACTCGCCCGGAGGCGAGTGCGGCCGGCAGTGCCGGCGCCGGCATCTGGACGAGCTCGATATCGCCGCCCTTCGCCGCCACGTTGAAGCCGTGCACCTCGTTGAGCGCGATGCGGATCAGCGTGAGCCCTGCCGAGCCGATCGAGTAGACGCCCATCTTCTTGCCCTTGAGGTCGGCCACGCTCTTGATCGGGCTGCCCTTGCGCACCCAGATGCCGGCGCCCTCCCCGCTCTTGTGATAGCGCAGCCCGGTGCCGACGATGCGCAGGTCGAGGCCGCGCTCCCGCGCCCTGGGCACGGCCATCGCTGCCGTCTGGATGACATCGTAGGTGCGGGCGGCGGTGGCCTGGATGAGGGCGGAGATGTTGAGCGGGGTCGCCTCCACCTGCACCTTGTCGGACTTCACCTTGCCGTTGCGCAGGGCCCACATGATGGCCTCGTGCGAGGGATCGGCGAGGTAGCCGAGCGTGATGGTGGTCTGCGCCCAGGCCGGCGCCCAAGTGGGGCTCGCGACCGGCACAAAGGTCAAGGCCAATGCGGCCAGAATGCCGCCGAGCAGCCCAGATCTCATCGATCTCATCGTTGGCTCTCCCCTGGCTCAGTTGCCGTCCGATCGAAGATTGCAAGCATCTCGCGCCGGAGCGCGCGGAGCGCGCCGTCCGTCTCCACCTGCCGCGGGCGCTGGGCGTCCACTGTCAGCGTGTGCACCACGCGCGCGGGCTTGGGTGAGAGCACGACGATGCGGTCGGCGAGGAACAGCGCCTCGTCGACGTCGTGGGTGACGAACAGGATGGTCTTGCCCGTCTCCTGCCACAGCTCCACGAGCTGGTGGCGCAGGCGCACCCGCGTGTTGGGATCGAGGGCGGAGAACGGCTCGTCCATCAGGACGATATCGGGGTCGAGGGCGAGCGCGCGGGCGATGGCGACGCGCTGGCGCTCGCCGCCCGAGAGCATGGACGGCATCTTGTGCATGTCGGCGCCGAGCCCCATGCGCTTGAGCTGCTTCGCCGCCCGCATGCGCCGCTCCTCGCGGCCCATCCTGGGATGGCGCATCTCCAGGCCGAAGGCGGCATTGTCGAGCGCATCCTTCCAGGGCAGCAGCCGCGGCGACTGGAACACATAGGCCAGCCGCTCCCACCCCTCACCCGGCGTGCGGCCCTCCACCGCCACGGTGCCTTGCTCCACGGGCAGCAGATCGCCGATCAGCCTGAGCGCGGTCGACTTGCCGCAGCCGGAGGGGCCGACGAGGCAGACGAGCTCCGAGGCATGGACGTCGAAGGAGAGCTCGTCATAGATGCGCGCGCCGCCGAGGGTCAGCCCGACCTGGTCGAAGGCGATGGCGTGCGAGGGCATGCGGCGGCGGTCCGGGCCGGGGTGAGAGTTGGCGAAGGTTGGTTAACAGTCCGCCGCTACGGCGCGACGAGTCAAGCCTAAAGCGGTGCCAATCCGGGCTGGGCAAAAGAGGGCGGCATCGCGCGCCTCTGCGCGTCCGGCGCCGCTGGCTCAGCGCCGCTTCATCGCCAGATCGGCCGTAGGCGCCTCACCCAGCGGCAGGGAGCGATAGAAGCACGACCGCTCCCCCGTGTGGCAGGCGACGCCGGCGCCGGCGACCGTCGCCTTGAGCCAGATCGCGTCCTGGTCGCAGTCGGTGCGGGCCTCGGCCACCTCAAGGAGGTTGCCGCTCTCCTCGCCCTTCCTCCAGAGCTTGCGGCGCGAGCGGCTCCAGAAGTGGGCGACGCGGGTTTGCAGCGTGAGGGCCAGCGCCTCGGCGTTCATCCAGGCGAGCATGAGGACCTCGCCGGAGGCGGCATCGGTGACGATGGCGGGGATCAGGCCGTCGGCGTCGAACCGGGGCTGGAAGCGGGAGCCTTGCTCAACCTCGGCGGTGGTGCCGCGCTCGGCGAAGATCGGGAGGGTGACCATGCGCGGTCCTTCGTAGGGTGCGATGCGGCGAAGCTGCATCGCACCGATGCCGGCGCGGTGCAAACGCGCTGCGCACGATTGCACCCTACATTCCTCTCAAGGCCTCACCCGCGCGGCCCGTGCACCATTTGCAGGAAGCGGTCGCGGTAGCTGGCATCCGTCTCCAGGGCGCCGGTGAAGCGGGTGGTGATGGTCTTGACGCCCGGCTGGCGCACGCCGCGCATGGACATGCACTGGTGCTCGGCCTCGATCAGCACTGCCACGCCGCGGGGCTTCAGGGCATCCTCGATGGCGCCCGCGATCTGGGCGGTGAGCGTCTCCTGCGTCTGTAAGCGCTTGGCGAAGATCTCGACCACGCGCGCGATCTTGGAGAGGCCCAGGATGCGCCCCCTGGGCAGGTAGGCGACATGGGCGACGCCCAGGAACGGCGCCATGTGGTGCTCGCAGTGGCTCTCGACGCGGATGTCGCGCAGCATCACGAGGTCGTCGTAGCCCCCGGCCTCCTCGAAGGTGCGCGACAGCACGTCGATGGGGTCGAGCCGGTAGCCGGAGAAGTACTCCTCGAAGGCGTCGACCACGCGCACGGGCGTCTCCAGCAGGCCTTCGCGTTCAGGATCGTCGCCGGCCCAGGCGATCAACGTGCGCACCGCTGCCTCCGCTTCCGCCCGAGAAGGGCGCGGGCATGCCGTCTGGGCCGTCTGGCGCGGGGCCGATATGCGGCGTGTCACGATGTCGTCCATGCTGTCCTTACCAGATCGGCATTGCCTATGCGCTGCCAGACCGGCAGCCCTGACGCGGCACTGACACTGCTCGGCCCCGTTGAATTCCCCACCCGCGCGCGCGATATCATATGCAGCGCAACCTGCCGCCGGGGTGCCGACGACAGCTGGATATAGTACGGTGCGCCGGCCCGGACAAGCAAAGCGGCCGCCGGGCTGCGGGTGCCGATCGCCGGCCGGCGGCGGGGCTTGACAGGCGCTGCAAATGGGGCCGGGATTGCGGAGGCGTTCGGGACGACGGCATGGCTCAGCTGGACGAGATCTACAACCAGAGAATCCTTGAGCTTTCCGCCAGCATTGGGCGGACGGAGCGCTTGGCGGATGCGCATGCTTCGGCAACGGCCCATTCCAAGCTGTGCGGCTCCACCATCAGCGTGGACGTCAAGCTGGCCGGCGACCGCGTCAGCGCCTTCGGGCAGACCGTGAAGGCCTGCCTGCTGGGGCAGGCAGCGGCCTCCATCATGGCCCAGAACATCGTCGGCAGCGACGCGCAGGAGTTGCGCGACGTGGGGGCTGCGATGCGCAAAATGCTCAAGTCGAACGGCCAGCCGCCGGGCGGGCGCTGGGCGGACCTCGCTGTGCTGGAGCCGGTCCGCGACTACAAGGCGCGGCACGCCTCCACGCTCCTGGTGTTCGACGCCGTGGAGATGGCGCTGGCCGAGGCGGAGACCAAACGGGCCAACGGCACCGGCGCGGCCGCGGCGGGTACCGAGGCCGCAGGTGCAGAGGCTTGAGGCAGGCCCTAGGTGCAGCCGCGAAAGCGATCGCAAAGGCCCCGATCCACGCCTATCGCTGGACCGTCAAGCCGTGGCTGGGCTGGGAGTGCCGCCATCTGCCCACCTGCTCGGAATACGCGCTGGAGGCCATCGACCTGAACGGCGCCTGGCGCGGCGGGTGGCTGACGCTTGCCCGCCTCTGCCGCTGCCATCCCTGGGGCACGCACGGATACGACCCGGTGCCCGACATTCGCTTGGCGCGGCATCCGCTCGCGCCATGGCGCTACGGCCGGTGGAGGCAGGTTTCAGGTGGCAGGGATCAGGCTTCAGGGAGCGCCGCCGCTATCAAGCCCGACCCCTGATCCTTGCATAGCCCGCACCCTTGCGCCCTAGCGCCTGGCCAACCGCCCCAGTCGGCGCTCGGCCTCCGGGTCTCCGAGCTCGCGCGCCTTCTCGTACCATTTGCGCGCCTCCTTGGGGTCTGCAAGGCTCGTGGCCAGGGGGGCGAGGCGGGGCAGCTCGGCAGGATCGTACGTGGCCCCCAGCATGAGTGCGGCTTCGGCGAGGACCTCCGCCGCGCGCTGAAGGAAGGGTCTGGCCGCGCCGATATTGCCCTGCTCCAGTTGCTTGGAGCCCATGGCGAGCATGCGTTCCGCATTTGCCTTCGCCTCTTCCGAG
>JBAPMW010000379.1:0-3360 GCA_049278815.1 Hyphomicrobiaceae bacterium | reverse complement strand
GGGGATGCGGCCCACATCGCGTTCGAGCGAGCGCCGCGACAAGATGTGTGAATACCCTAGCCAACAAGGGGGGAGGGGACGTTGCGGCACGCACCTCGCTCAATGCCCGGCGTCGGCGCAGCCTGCTGCGAGACGTAGCGCAAACCGTTGGATAGCAAGAGCACTTTGCTTAGGCCGCTTCGTAGGCCGCGAGGGCGTCGTCGCCGAGTGCCCGCCAGAAGCGATAGACATCCTCAGTCCACGCGATCAGCATGCTCACAAGCAGCGCGACCGACATGAGGCCCTCCATCGAGGACAGCGCGACCATGAATGGCACCGGCAACAGGAGGACGAGCGCCAGGAACAGGCACAGCAGCACAAACCGCAGCGGCCGCCAGAACCCCGAGAACCAGCGTCGCGGCGCTATCAGCTTGTGCGCGTCACCCCCCGTCAGGCGGAGACCGATGCCCACGGTCACCCCCAGCGCGATGACGCAGGATGCCGGGAGTGCCAGCCACGTCAGCCACGCCGGCACGGTGGGTGCCGGCAGGGTGCGGGCCAGATGGAAGAGGTCGAGCACAGGCTGCCCCGACATTTGCGCAAGCGAGGCGATATTCTCCAAAGACCCGTAGAGAACGACGGCGACAGTCCCGGCGACCGGAATGGGTATGGTGCGGCAGGCCACCCAGACCAGATTCTTGAGCCAGACCCGCTTTAGCCCGGAGTCCGCCAGCTTCTCGATGACTTTGATGACAAGAGCCAAGGCCAGGAGCGGCGCGATGAGCAACGTGATCGGCGGAATCCCGTAGTCGGCCGCGAGCCTGGCGAGGGGCGCCCTGACGGATCTCACCACCGCCAGCAGCGTCTCGTTGGGAAGCTCGGGGACCGAGCCGGTCGCCTTCTCCAGGGCTCCGACCACAAGCCATTGCGCGGGGTGATGCTCCACGAGGACGTTGAGCGGGCGAAGGGCCTTCTGGGCGACGCCGAGCGCTTGCATCAGGTAGCGTCCGTGCGCCACCTGGATGTGCTTGAAGTTGAGGCTGTGAACCGCGGGATCGCCGGACAGGTTGCGCAGAAAGACCCTCGTCCTGGCATGATCGCTGCCGGCAAAGCCGAAAATGCGCGGCTTGCCCATCAGCACGATGACGAGCATCGACCTCTGGTAGTCCTCGGCGCTGCCGCCGAGCCGCGCCTGGAGGCCCTCGACGGCGCCCTCCATGGCGGCCGTAAGCGTCTCCCCCGGGCGCGGGCGCTCGACATACGTCACTGCAACGGACGTCCCGGTCTCCGCCGCCAGGGCCTGCAGCCGCGCGGTGAATGCCGCCATCTGCCGCGCATCCGTGAAGAGCGCCTGTCCGGCGTACTCCGTTGCCTCCGTCGACATGAACACGATCGGTCTGACGTCCTTGGACAGCGCGTAGCTGATGGCGCAGGCGACCGCCGTCACGATGATGCAGGCGGCGGTGAGCAGCCCGATCGCCCTCAGGAACAATCCCCCTTGACTGCGCATGCGGGCGTCTCGCCGTCTCAAGTACGGGTAACCTCGTCGACCTGCCGGGCGAAGAGCCGCATGCCCTGCTCGTCGCTCAAGACCGCCGCCTCCTCCTGGAGGAGGAGCTTCTCCTCCTCGGCGACCGCCTTGCCGGTCGCGACTGCCTTGACGCTCTCGATCCGCCGCACCTGCTCGTCCAGCTTGGTCCGCGCCACCCGCTGCTCCTCCAGCGCCTTGGTGATCTCCGCCTCCAGGCTGGCGAGGCGCGCCCGCTGGCCGGGCCGCTGTTGCCTGAGGCGCCTGAGACGCGTCAGCAGCGTTGTCAGCTCCCGCTCGATCCTCTGCCGCCGCGTGCGCAGCGCGGCGAGCTTGGCCCGCAGCTGCTGGCCCGTCGCGCGCTCGGACCTCGCCTTCTTTTTCTCATCGGCGAGCGTGCTCGCCATCGCCTTGGCGTCGCGCTCGTAGTCCCCGGATGTGAGGCCCTTGTCAGCGCACCAGACGTTGTCAGTCCTGGGGTCGCCCGTGCAGTCGCTTGAGGTCGCGCAGCCGGCCACCACCGCGCCGCTGAGCGCGACGGCGATGAGAATGGCGAATGGCTCACCATTCGCCACTCGCCATTTCGCCATTCGCCATTTTTTCACACGCATGGCACCTCAGCCGCGGCCCGGGGAAAGCTGCTTGAGCGTGACGATGCTGGCGCTGAGCTGGGCACGCTCGGCGCGCAGCCCCTGCTTGGGGGCGTTCAGTGCCGCCGTGTTGACGCCCTTCTTGGTCAGCTCCGCCTGATCGGCCTCGATGGTCTTGATGTTGTCGTCAACCTCGGCGAGCTTCGCCTCCAGCTGGCGGATGGTCGTCTTGCGCGCCGCCGCCGCCTCCTCGCTCCTGGCGATCTCCTGCTTGACCTTGGCCTTCTTGTCGCGGGCCTTGCCGATGCGGGCGCGCTCCTCGTCGATCAGCTTGCGCAGGGCCGCGTTCGTGCGCCGATAGCGGGCCACGTCCTCCCGCGCCGCCGCGGTCAGCTTGGCCACGAGCTCCTGCTGGTTGGCGTACTCCTGCGCGCGCGCATCGACATAGGAGCCCCAGGCCGCGCCGACGACGCCTCCGACGATGCACCCGACCGCCGCAGTCTTCACCACATCCTGCGTGCTGCCGCCAGTGACCGCCTTGATGACCCCTCCCAGGATCCCGCCGGTGAGGCACCCCGTAACCGCCCCTTGAATCTGCCGGTCCTTCCTGACGGTGTCCCGCAGCTTCTGCTCGGTGAGGGAGAGGTGCTTGCTGTCCGGAGCGCTGAGCGGGTCGTCTCCGAGGTCGTTGCCGCCGCAGGCGCTGAGGGCCAAGGGCACCGATAACGACAGCACCACCGCGCCGATGACGGCGCGCCGGGCCGAAGCAATCCTCTGCATAAAAATGCTCTCCCCCGCAAGAGACGCACCCTGCGACAGGCGTGCATGCACGATGTGCCCCCGGACCGCCCCGAGTACCACAACCGATATAAAATGTCACGCCTAAGCTAGCGCTTGCGCACGACGAGTCGGCAGCTTGCGGCATGGGTCGAGGGGAACGGGCGAGGAGCCCCCTCCCCGCCGCCCTCGGGCCATCCACGAGGGCCACCTCACCAAGACGGTCCCGAGGGCGACGGGGAGGGTTGGGGTGAGGGGCAGCAAAGGGCTCCAACCTTTCAACGGCAGGTCTGCACGCCGCTTGGGATTTGCGTCTCTCGACGCCCCTCGTGGAGGGGGTTTCCCTTGCGGCTGCCCCTCACCCTAACCCTCTCCCCGCAAGAGCGGGGAGAGGGGATCCGGGCGGCGCCTCGATCGTATGTTTCGTCTCAGGCCCCGCGGGCCGACACCGTCATTGCGGCGGGATGCCGGCGGCGCGCACGTAGT
>JBAPMW010000378.1:0-1684 GCA_049278815.1 Hyphomicrobiaceae bacterium | reverse complement strand
GGCCGATCCTCACCGACAGCGGCGGGTTCCAAGTGATGAGCCTCGCCAGGCTGCGCAGGATCACCGACGCCGGCGTCACCTTCCAGTCGCACATCGACGGGTCGCGGCACGAGCTGACGCCGGAGCGGGCGGTGGAGATCCAGTGCCTGCTCGGCTCCGATATTCAGATGCAACTCGACGAGTGCGTCGCGCTCCCCGCCTCCTGCGCCGAGATCGAGCGCGCGGTGGAGCGCTCGCTCGCCTGGGCCGCACGCGCCAAGCACGCCTTCGCGGAGAGCCTGGAGAAAGGCCTCGCCAAACCCGGCCAGGCGCTGTTCGGCATCGTCCAGGGTGGCATCGATGCGGGGCTCAGGCGCCGCTCGGCTGAGGCGCTGGTGGCGATGGACCTGCCCGGCTACGGCATCGGCGGCCTCGCCGTCGGCGAGACGCATGCGGCCATGATCGAGACGCTGGCGCTGACGGCGCGCCTCCTCCCCCCCGGTAAGCCGCGCTACCTGATGGGCGTGGGCACGCCCATCGACCTGATCGAGGCGGTAGCCCAGGGCGCCGACATGTTCGACTGCGTCATGCCCACCCGCGCCGGCCGCCACGGCCTCGCCTTCACCTGGGCCGGCAAGGTCAACCTGAAGAACGCCCGCCACGCCGACGATCCCGCGCCGCTCGACCCGATGAGCCCCTGCCCCGCCGCCCGCGACTACTCCCGCGCCTACCTGCACCACCTCGTCAAGTCGCAGGAGTACCTGGGGGCCATGCTGCTGTCCTGGGCCAACGTGGCCTTCTACCAGCAACTCATGGCAGCGATGCGCGCGGCCATCGCCGAGGGGCGGTTTGCGGCGTGGGCGGCGGAGACGAAGGGGCGGCTTGCGGGTGGCGGGGAGGCTTGAGCGACACCGCCTGACGTGGGCTGACATCTCGGGCAGACGCTGATAGAATTGATCCCATGAGCAAGATCGAAGACATCCAAGAGGCCATCGAGCAGCTGTCGGCCGACGATCTGGCCAGGTTTCGCGAGTGGTTCGAGGAATTCGAAGCTCGTCTGTTCGATGAGCAGATCGAGCGCGACGTCAAAGCCGGGAAGCTCGACAAGCTGATCGCTGAGGCGCGGGCCAATTACAAGGCAGGGCTAGGAGAGGAATTCTAAAACGTTAAGGGGGACGGGTGCGGCAAATTAAGGACCCGAGGTTCAAGCCGCTCTATGACGCGCTGCCTCCGCAGGTGCGAGAGTTGGCGGACAAGAATTTCGCGCTGCTCAAGCGGGACCCAAAGCATCCTTCGCTGCATTTTAAGCGTTTAATGGGCGACGTTTGGTCGGTGCGGGTCGGCCGGAGCCATCGCGCCTTGGCCATTGAGGGGAAGGACGCCTTCCAATGGTTTTGGATCGGAAGTCACGCCGAATATGACCGGCGCATCAGCTAGCCAAGACCGGGCCTTGCAACGCCATGCCCCAACACAGCGCAGGCATCCTCCTCTTCCGGCGCCGTGGCGGCGCCATCGAGGTGCTGCTGGTGCATCCGGGCGGGCCGTTCTGGGCCAGGAAGGACGACGGGGCGTGGAGCATTCCCAAGGGCGACTATGCGCCCGACGAGGACGCGCTGGCGGCGGCGCGGCGGGAATTCGCCGAGGAGACCGGCTCGCCCGCAGAGGGCAAGGCCATCGCCCTGGGCGCGTTCCGCCAGCCGTCCGG
>JBAPMW010000377.1:0-1725 GCA_049278815.1 Hyphomicrobiaceae bacterium | reverse complement strand
GGGGGACGCTGTGGCTCTCTCTTCCCCTCGCCATCCTCGTCGAGTGCTCTGCAAAGGGGCGCACGACGCGCCTTTCCCCAGATAGGTCCTGGCATGATCCCACATCGAGTGGAAAGCGCTTTAGTCGTACTGCGTCAGTGCTCCAGGATCTGGGACAGGAACAGCTTGGTGCGCGGGGAGCGCGGGTTGTTGAAGAACTGCTCCGGCGGCGCCTCCTCCACGATCTCGCCCTCGTCCATGAACACCACACGGTCGGCCACCGAGCGGGCAAAACCCATCTCGTGCGTGACGACCAGCATGGTCATGCCGGAGCGGGCCAGCTCCACCATCACGTCGAGCACCTCCTTGATCATCTCGGGGTCGAGCGCGGAGGTCGGCTCGTCGAACAGCATGATGCGGGGGCTCATGCACAAGGCCCGCGCAATGGCGACGCGCTGCTGCTGGCCGCCCGACAGCTGGCCCGGATACTTGCTCGCCTGGTCGGGAATGCGCACGCGCTCCAGGTACTGCAGGGCCACCTTCTCGGCCTCCGCGCGGGGCATCCTCTTCACCCAGACCGGGCCGAGGCAGAGATTGTCCAGCACCGTGAGGTGCGGGAAAAGATTGAAGCTCTGAAACACCATGCCGACCTCGGCGCGGACCTTCTCGATCTTGCGCAGGTCGTCGGTCAGCTCGATGCCGTCCACGAGGATGCGCCCTGCCTGGTGCGTCTCCAGCCGGTTGATGCAGCGGATCAGGGTGGACTTGCCGGAGCCGGACGGGCCGCAGATCACGATCCGCTCGCGCTGTGCCACGGTCAGGCTGATGTTCTTGAGGACGTGAAAGGCGCCGAACCACTTGTTGACGCCGGTCAGCTGGACCGCCGCGGCCGAGCCTGCCGCCGGTGGAGGTGCAAGCGTTCGGGTGCGGGCGCTGCGCGTCGGATCGTCAGCCATGTCCAAGTATGCCGGTCCCCGCGGATCGTGGCAACGCGGAGCGGGAGGTGTGCAGATCGGATGAGGCCATGGCGTGCCCGCGCCGGTCGAGCCTCTACGCAAGCAAGGCGCGTGCCCCGTGTCGAGGCTCGATCGACCCGGCGGGCCGATTGGGCTTCGTTCGTTGTTTAGATATCCCATACGCCAGGACGTGGAGACTGGGATCGCGGCCCGCTCGGGAAGCACGGCAGCGCTGGGATGGGTGGTGCCGTGAGCAGAGCAGTGCCGCCATTCTCCGCAAGCGACCGCCAATGCGACCTGATCGGGCGCCCCCGCGCGACGGCTTCGAGGGCAGCCTGCGTCGTCCAAATGGGGCCAGGATCGAGAAAACGCCCGCAGGACACGGCGCCGCGGGACATCGACGACCCGATCGGCCGCGGCATGCTCGCCGGAGGGCGCAGATCCAGCTACTAGGGCGCTTTCCGGGTGATATGAGGCGGGGCAACCCATCCGCAGGACCGGCTTGGCGGTCAAATAGATCGCTCCTCTACGTCATCCCGGCGCCGCTCGCCTGCGCAGCGGGCGAGCGTGTCCAGGCCGGGACCCATGCACCTGCGAGCTTGCTCCCGGATCGGACGGCAGGCACGACGGCTCCGCGGCTGTCAGGTCGCCCGAAAGCGACACGTGGGAGCTTGTTGGGAGGTGCATGGGTCCCGGCCTGTTCCCGCGAGCACCCGGGCGGGCGCCCGCGGCGCCGGGACGACGTCGGTGGGTGGGACACGCGACGCGCACACGGCGGCGAGATTGGTCC
>JBAPMW010000376.1:0-1559 GCA_049278815.1 Hyphomicrobiaceae bacterium | reverse complement strand
CACGGTCCATCCGCATGTCTATGCGAACCTCGGCTACGATCCCTTGGTCGACCTGCTTCCGATCACTCAAGTTGTCACGACCGGTTTTGGGCTGGCCGTCAGCGGCAAACTGCCCGTCCGGTCGCTGCCCGAGCTTGTCGCCTGGCTCAAGGCGAACCCGGACCAGGCCACCTTCGGCTCGGCGGCCGTGGGCGCGGCTCCCCATTTCCTGGGGATGGAGCTCGGTCGGCTGACAAAGCTCGATTTGCGCCATGTCCCCTACAAAGGCTCACCGGCTGCCCTTCCCGATCTGATGACGGGCCGCCTTCCGATGTACATCGCGGGGGAGGCCGAGCTTATCGGGCACCACCAGGCCGGCAGCATCCGTGTCCTGGCGACGGCGGGGGCCTCGCGTTCACGTTTGCTGCCGGATGTCCCGACCTTGCGGGAGAGCGGCTTCGACATCGAGGCACCGGTATGGCTCGCGATGTGGGCCCCCGCAGGCACGCCCGCGAATGTTGCCGAACGCTTGCGAGCGGCGATCATCTCTGCCCTGCACAATGCCGAGATCCGGACCCGGATCGAGACCCTTGGCTTCGAGATTGCGGGGACGACCGGCGAGGCGCTCGCGCAGATCCTGCGTGCCGACTACGAGCGTTGGGGACGGATCGTCAAGGCATCGGGCTTCAAGGCCAACCAATAGCGAACTTGCAACTCCCTCTGCCCGCGAAGGCGCCAGACAGCCAATTCTCCTGCCAGGAGGCGGATCATGCACACTCATGCGAACTCACAAGTTGCGGAACATGCGATCGGCTTGCCCCTCGACCAGCAGTGTGTCAATCGGCACGGAACGCTGACCCCTATCGGCATGCAATTCCGACCCCACTTGACGACGGCGCCACTGGTGGTCGCTGAGGCCGTAGCTGCGCAGCGAAGCGGAGCAGCGTAGGCTCAGCGATTGCGCGTTTCGCCGGGGTCGCCAGGATGCCGATGGGGGGCGATGGGGGACGCCGCGCGACAATCGTGATCGCCCTGACGGCATTCAAGCGGCTGGTTCATCGACGGACGAAGGACGTGCGCATCAGCCTTACGTCCCGAAGCGACGAAAGCGACCCCGCGTGGTGCGCGCACCTGAGGGCAGCCTGACATGATGAAGCTTCACGGAGGATCGCAGAACGTGACGGAAGCGGACCCCGCTCAAGCCGCCGACACACTTCGCGCCATAGCCTACGGTCTGCGCGCATCGCAGGCCCTCCTGGTCGCCGCCCAGCTCAACGTCGCGGATCATCTGGCGCAAGGCCCGCTCACCGGGCCCGAGCTTGCTCATGCCGCCGGGTCCAACGCGGCGGCGCTGGAGCGGGTGATGCAGGCCTTGTGCGCGCTGGGCGTGTTCGCAGAGTCGCGCTCGGGCCACTTCTCGCTGAACGCGGCGGGGCAATTGCTTCGCAGCGAAGTGCCGGGCTCGTTTCGCTCCGGCGTCCTGCTCCTGGCGGGTGGTGTCCGGTGGCGGTGCTGGTCGGATCTGCTCGAAACGGTGAGAACCGGCGTCAGCGCCAGCGCGCGCCTGCTCGGCATGCCGC
>JBAPMW010000375.1:0-8269 GCA_049278815.1 Hyphomicrobiaceae bacterium | reverse complement strand
TCAATGGCCGGTTTCTCGCCCAGCCGGCGACCGGCGTGCAGCGCTACGGCCTTGAGGTCGTGCGCGCGCTCGACAGGCATCTGGCGCAGAGCCATCCACTCAACCGCAGGTTGGAGGTCGAGCTGGTCGCGCCGCGGGGCACGGCGCCGCCGCCCGGCCTGCGCAGCATCGCCTTCCGCGCGGCTGGACATGCGCGCGGACATGTCTGGGAGCAGGCCGTGCTGCCGCGCCTGGCGCGTGCCGGCGGGCTCCTCAGCCTGTGCAACACGGGGCCGCTGGCGGTCGCCAAGCACATCGTATGCGTGCACGACGCCAACACCCGCACCTGCCCGGAGAGCTATACGCTCGCGTTCCGCACGCTCTATCGTGTGCTGCACCCCGCCCTGGGGCGCACCGCAGCCCGCATCGCCACCGTCTCCGGCTACTCGGCGCGCCGTCTGGCGGAGCATGGCATCTGCGGGCCGGAGCGTATCGTGCTGGCGCCGGACGGCCATGAGCACGCGCTGCGCTGGATCGCCTCGCATTCTCCGGCCACGCGCGCCGTCGCCGGTCCGAACACGGTGGTCATCGTCGGCAGCCTCGCGCCCCACAAGAACATCGGGCTGATCCTCGGCATGGCAGAGCAGCTGGCGGAGGCGGGCCTCGACGTGGCCGTAACGGGCCTCCACGACAGCCGCGTCCTCAAGGGGCACCGGCCGGCCAGCGGGGCGCAGGGCGTCACGTGGCTCGGCCGCGTCACGGACAACGAGCTGGCAGCGCTGCTGCGGGACTCGCTGTGCCTCGCCTTTCCGTCGCTGGAGGAGGGCTTCGGCCTGCCGGCCCTGGAGGCGATGGCCCTCGGCTGTCCGGTGGTGACCTCCGACCGGGCCAGCCTGCCGGAGCTGTGTGGCGACGCCGCACTTTACGCCTCTGCTTTCGATGCCGAGGCGTGGCTGGAGGCCCTGGTACGCCTGCGCAACGACGCCGGCCTGCGCCAGCGGCTCGTCGCGCGCGGCCGGCTGCGGGCGCAGCGCTATCGCTGGGCGCGGACGGCGGAGATCTACCTGGAGGAGATGGCGCGCCTGGATGGGCTCCCCATCGATGCCGCCGCCTTCTCCGCCTGAGCCGTCGCGACGCCGACCGCACAGGACTGTGCCCTGGCGCTCCGCAGCTCCACCGTGGTATCGTTCCGCGTCGCCGGCCACGGCTTTCGGCGCATCCATGCCGCGCGACCGGTCCAATTGTCGCATCGCTGAGCAACTGCCCATCGACTCCCCGATTCCCGGCCTTGCGGCGGCGCGGCAATTCCTTGACACCCCTGGGGGGCCTCCGTAATGTGCCGCCGCGTTCGATGGCCCCAGGGGTAACCTCCTGCCGAGGACGTGCGTGTCATGTCTGAACCTCCCGACAAACACGACCCAGCGTCCGGTGCACCCGGGGACATGAGCCCGCAGGAGCGCGCTCGGTTCGAGGAGCGGATCTCGGAGCTGGGGGACCGGCTCGGAAAGGTCCGGTCCCAGCGGGAATCGGGAGAGCGCGCGGACGCCGACGCCGAGATGCGCGGGCGCGGCATGGCCTACGGCATGCGCATGGCAGCCGAGCTGGTCGCCGCCGTGATCGTGGGTGGGGTTATCGGCTGGAGCCTCGACTGGGTGCTGGGCAGCCGGCCATGGCTGTTCCTGCTCTTCTTCCTGTTGGGGTTCGCGGCTGGCGTCCTCAATGTGATGAGGTCGTACGAGCGGATGCAGAGGGAGTTTGCCGCCAGAGGCGGCGACATCGGGCACAGCGTGCCGGATGACGACTAGAGGCGACGGCTGGAAGCAACGACTGGAAGCAACGGCCAAGAGCGGCGATTGGGGCCATAGGGGCCCATAGGGGACTGACGTGGCGGCACCGAGCGGAGAACATGAGACGGGCGGAATGCCCGATCCCATCCATCAGTTCGACTTGCATCGCATTATTCCCATCCAGATCGGCGGCTGGGACCTGTCGTTCACCAACTCGGCCGCCTTCATGCTGCTGACCGTGCTCCTGACCACCGCCTTCTTCGCCCTCGCCACCCAGTCGCGCGCCCTGGTTCCGGGCCGGCTGCAGTCGGTGGCCGAGGTCACGTACGAGTTCGTGGCCGGCATGGTGCGCGACAGCATCGGAAAGGAGGGGATGAGGTTCTTCCCCTTCGTGTTCGCGCTCTTCATCTTCATCTTCGTCTGCAACATGCTGGGCATGATCCCCATCCCCGGGGCTTTCACGGTCACCAGCCACATCGTCGTCACCGCCGCGCTGGCGGCCGTGGTGTTCCTCATCGTGCTGGTGGTGGGTTTCGCCAGGAACGGCCTGCGCTTCCTCAAGCTGTTCGTGCCCCCGGGCGTGCCGATCTACATCCTGCCGCTGGTCACACTGATCGAGGTCTTCTCGTTCCTGGTGCGCCCGGTCAGCCACTCGGTCCGTCTCTTCGCCAACATGCTGGCCGGCCACATCACGCTCAAGGTGTTCGGCGGCTTCGTCGTCATGCTGCTGGGAGCCGGGTCGTTCGCCACCTGGCTGGCGCCGCTGCCACTGCTGATGGCCATCGCCATCACCGCGCTGGAGGTGCTGGTGGCCTTCCTGCAGGCCTACGTGTTCACCGTGCTCACCTGCATGTACCTCAACGACGCGCTCCATCCGGGGGAACACTAGCTCGGCAGGCGCCCGTGCGCTTCTTGACCTCAACACTCGCCAGGAGAGAACAATAATGGATCCCGCTTCCGCCAAGATGATCGGCGCCGGCCTCGCCGCCATTGGAACCGGCGTTGCTGCCGTCGGCGTCGGCAACCTGTTCGGCCAGTTCCTGCAGGGCGCGCTGCGCAACCCCTCCGCCGCCGACGGCCAGTTCGGACGTCTGATCTTCGGCTTCGCCGTGACAGAGGCGCTCGGCATCTTCGCGCTGCTGATCGCGTTCCTGCTGCTCTTCACCTGATCGGGAGCGGGCCGCACAACCTAAAGACCGTTCCACGATCATGGCTGACAAAGTCACCGGCAAAGTGAGCACCGGCACAGCCGTCGCCGAGGGCGTCGGGCCGGGCAAGGTCTTCCCGCCGCTCGACCCGACCGGGGTGGTGCCGCAGCTGTTCTGGCTGGCGCTGTCGTTCGGGCTGCTCTACCTGCTGCTGAAGCGCTTCGCCCTGCCGCGCGTCGGCGAGGTGATCGAGGAGCGGCGCGAGCGCATCGAGCGCGACCTCGCCAAGGCGGAGGCGCTCAAGGTAGAGACCGAGCAGGCGCTCGCCACCTACGAGCGCGCGCTCGGGGAGGCCCGCGCCAGGGCCGGCGCCATCGCCAAGGACGTGCACGCCAAGCTGACGGCCGAGGTGGACGCGGACCGCGCCAAGCTCGACGCCGAGGTCGCAGCCCAGGTGGCCGCCGCCGAGGACCGCATCGCCCAGGAAAGGGCCAGGGCCATGGCCGGGGTCGGCGAGATCGCCGGCGAGACGGCCGGCGCCATCGTCGCCAAGCTGATCGGCCGGGAGGTGAGCCAGGACGAGGTGAAGCGGGCGCTGATGCAGCGGGCCGCCGAGTAGAGCCCGCGAGATAGAGGTTACGCTCCCATGTTGCGCATGGCCGAGTTCTGGGTCGCCGTCGCGTTCGTCGCGTTCCTGCTGATCCTGGCCTACTACAAGGCGCCGGCGCTGATCGCCAAGGCGCTGGACGAGCGGGCCGCCGGCATCCGCAAGGAGCTGGACGAGGCCCGCCGTCTGCGCGAGGAGGCGCAGGCCCTGCTGGCGGACTACCAGCGCAGGCACCGCAACGCCGGCCAGGAGGCCGAGGCCATCGTCGAGCAGGCCCGCCGCGAGGCCGAGGCGTACGCCGCCGAGACCCGCAAGTCGCTGGCCGAGACGGTGGAACGCCGCCGCAAGCAGGCGGAGGACAAGATCGCCCGCGCCGAGGCCCAGGCCGTGGAGGACGTGCGCGCCGCCGCCGTCGACATGGCGATTGCGGCGGCCGAGAAGATCCTGCGCGAGAAAGCCGCCGGCGCCAGCGGCGCCGCCCTCATCGACGACAGCATCCGGTCGATCAAGACGCGGTTGAATTGAGGCGGCGGTGCGATGTCGCTGCGCCGCATCGCACCCTACGGCCTCTCCCCATAGTCGCCCGATCGTGCGTGCTCGGCCAGCGCTTTGCGGAGCTCATCGACGTGCAGCGGGCGGACTATAACTTGGCGCGGCCATCACCCAACAAGATCGTGACGCTGCTCCGACGCAAAGGTCGCCTCGTCGGGCCAACCCCAGCGCGGACCCTGCGGTCTGACGCCAATGGCGCGCTTGCGACCTCAGTCTATGTCAGTCCAGCGCCTTCGCCGCCTCGATCTCCTCCTCCACGTCGCGCAGCTTGTCCTTGCCGAAGAAGATCTCCTCGCCGACGAAGAAGGTGGGCGCACCGAAGGTGCCGCGGGCGACGGAGGCCTGCGTATTCTTCAGGTCGTCTCCTTGCGTGTTCCCACTTCCGCGCTGTCGGAACGCGAGGCGAGATCAGCGATGCGCTGGGAGAGGCAGCCCCGTCCCATCACCAGGTCTCAACCCACGGCCTGAGATCCATCTCGTGGGTCCAGGCACTGCGCTGCTGGCAGTGCAGCTGCCAGTAGGCCTCGGCGATGCCCTCTGGGCTCAGGATGCCGTCGCGGTCCTTGAGCGCGGCCCGCGCCGGGAAGTTGGTGCGGATGAACTCGGTGTCGATGGCACCGTCGATCACCACATGGGCGACGTGGATCCCGAGCGGCCCGAGCTCGCGCGCCATGCTCTGCGACAGGGCGCGCAGCGCGTGCTTGCCGCCGGCAAAGGCGGCGAAGCCGGCGCCCCCGCGGACGCTGGCGGTGGCGCCCGTGAACAGGATGGTGCCGCGGCCGCGCGGGACCATAACTTTGGCCACCTCGCGGCCCATGAGGAAACCGGCGAACGCGCACATCTCCCACACCTTGAAGTAGACCCGCGCGGTGGTTTCGCGGATCGGGAAGCGCACATTGCCGCCGATATTGAAGGCGGCGACCTCGATGGCGCCCTCCTCGCGCTCGATGGTCTCCACCAGGGCGACCATCTGCTCCTCCCTTCGCGCGTCGGAGCCAAACGCGCGGGCGCGACCGCCTTCGGCCTCGATGCGGGCCACCAGCGGAGCCAGCTTGTCGGCGCTGCGGCGCGCGACGCAGGCGGTGAAGCCCTCGCGGGCAAAGCGCCGGGCGATGGCGCCGCCCGTGGCATCGCCGGCGCCGACGACGAGGACAACCTTCCGGTCCGTCATGCAGGGCCCCCAAGATCAGGCCAGGCTGTCGATCCGCACGGGCGCATTGCTCGCCGCCGAGCGGTAGATTGCTTCCAGCACGGCGATGTTGCCGATCTTCTCAGCGTCGGTGAACGGGTAGGGCGCGCCGCGATCGATGGCCCTGGCGAAGGCTTCGAGGTTCAAGCGCACCGTGTTCACCCACTGGTAGGCGCGCGTCTCGCGCCGGCCATCGCGATGCTGGAGCGTGAGGACTGACGGACCCGGCGTGTCGGGGTGCGTCTCGTTGCGTACCTCCACCCAGGCTTCCGACCCGAAGACGGTCAGACACAGGTAATGCGGCGTGACCAGGATGGCATTGAGATAGCCGGTGGCGCCGCTCTCGAAGCGGATGAGCGCAGAGACCACATCGCCGTTGTCAGGATAGGCCACGCGCGAGGTCGTCACCGCGAAAGCCTGGGTGGCCGGCCCCAGCAGCTCCACGAACAGGTCGCTCAAGTGAATGCCCATGGCGGTCATGCCGGCCGCCGGAGCGTCTTTGGGCGAGGCGCGCCAGTCTCCTGCCGGCACGTTGGCGAGCTTGTCGTGGTTGAAGTTGGCCTCAACGTGCATCAGCGTGCCGAGCGCGCCCTCGCGCACGAGCCGCCCCACCTCGACAATGGCCGGCTCGTAGCGGCGCTCGTGGCCGATGCCCAGCACAACGCCGGCGGCGCCGCAGGCCGCCACCGAGCGCGCCGCATCGGCGCGCGTCAAGGCGAGCGGCTTCTCGCAGAAGACATGCTTCTTCGCGGCAGCGCAGGCCAGCACCTGCTCGGTGTGCACCGCGTGGGGAGTGCACAGGATGACCGCGTCGATGGCCGGGTCGGCGAGCGCATTCGCCAGATCGCCCGCGAATTGCAGCCCATGCTCTGCAGCGAACGCCGCACGCGCGGCGTTGGTTTCCACCGCCTTGACAATGCGCAGGTGCTCCGAGCCGGCGAGGGACCGCACCACGTGCTGGCCCCACCAGCCGAGACCGGCGATGGCGGCATTGATCATGGGCGGACCTCCCGGCTCGTCTGGCGAATGGCAGTTTCTTTTCAGTAGAGATCATGGATTGGAGGCGCAACACCCCTTGGCCGGCTGTCGCCGACCCAGCGCAGCGGTTCCGATGATCCCTGGGCGCGACCTCACATCGGCCGGATCATGGCCATTTCGCTGCTCAACCGTGTGGGCATCCACTTCTTCGACGACCTCCTCGTGGCTGACCGCATCACCTCGACCCGGTTCGGCCGATGGCGGTATTCCGTCACGTGGCCGAAGATCTCGGAGCTGGTTATCCTCTCAGTGGGCCTGGCCGTCCTGGCGAGATCGCGTTCGCGGACGGCCCAGGGGCCGCCCGGGGGCCGCCGGGAGAAGCGACCTCGGCCTCGCACGCAAGCCACCCCTGCACACAAACAGCTGCACCGCCCCGCGGTCCGCGCTATGCACGGGCCATGATTCGCACCGATGTCATCGTCCTGGGGGCCGGCATCGCCGGCGTTTCGGTCGCGCTGCACCTCCAGGAGCGCGGGCGCAGCGTGGCACTCATCGACCGGCGCGGAGCCGGCGAAGAGACCAGCTACGGCAACGCCGGGCTGATCCAGCGCGAGGGCGTGGTGCCGTATGCATTCCCGCGCGACCCGGCGCTGCTCCTTAAGTACGCCTTCAACCGGCTCCCCGAGGCCCACCTGCACTGGTCGGCGCTGCCCAGGATCGCGCCCTGGCTCTACCGCTATTGGCGCGCCTCCACGCCGGCGCGCGTGGCGGCCACGGCGCGGGCGATGCGCCCGCTGGTGGAGCGGTGCATCCTGGAGCACGAAGCCCTGATGCAGGCGGCCGGCATCTTGCCGATGCTGCGCCGCACAGGCTACCTGCGCGTCTACCGCTCGGCCGAGAAGCTCGACGCCGCGCTCACCGAGGACGCCGCCGACCGCGAGACCTATGGCGTCAACTTTGCGGCCCTCGACCGCGCCGCGGTGGCGGCGCTGGAGCCGCACCTCAAGGACAGCATCGCCGGCGGCGTGCTGATGCCCGACCCCGTGAGCGTCGGCAACCCCGGCGCGGTGGTGAAGGCCTACGCCCACCTCTTCGAGCAGCGCGGGGGCCGGACCTTTCGCGGCGAGGCGCGCACGCTGGCGGAGGCGTCGGGCGACTGGCAGGTGCAGACGGCGGAGGACACCGTCGGCGCGCCCGAGGCCGTCGTCGCGCTCGGGCCGTGGTCGGACGATATCCTCCGCGCGCTCGGCTACCGCTTCCCGCTCGGGGTCAAGCGCGGCTATCACCGCCACTTCGCGGCGCAGGGCAACGCCACGCTCAGCCGTCCGGTGCTGGATGCCGAGCGCGGCTACATGCTGGCGCCGATGGCGGCGGGCATCCGCCTCACGACCGGCGCGGAGTTCGCCCTGCGCGACGCGCCGCCCACGCCGGTGCAGCTGGAGCGCTCGCTGGCTGCGGCACGCGAGATCTTCCCGCTGGCCGAGCCGACCGAGGATGGAATCTGGCTCGGCCGCCGCCCCTGTCTGCCCGACATGCTGCCCGTCGTCGGTCCCGCCCCGCGCCACCGGGGCCTCTGGCTCGACTTCGGCCACCATCACCTGGGGTTCACGCTGGGCCCCGTCACCGGCCGCCTGCTCGCGGAGCTGATGACGGGCGCGGCGCCGTTCACCGATCCGGCTCCCTATCGGGCGGACCGGTTCTAGGTGTCGGACTCTCCGGGCTACGGCATCCACACAAGTCGTCGGCAGGCGTGGGGCTGCACCCTGCACCAGGGTTAACCTGTTTCAAGCGTTGAAAGCCTGAGCGCAGGCCAATCCGTGACCTGTCATGTATGCAGGGTGACGGGCCTCGTGCGTTTGACCTCCGTCAAACATGCACGAGGGCAGCCATGGCATGCAAAGCATGCCGGTCTGTGTAAGCGAGGCTGATCGGCCAGGCCCGCCGTTCCGAAACCGATGCCGACAGCGACGGCCTGATGAAACCACGCCCGCCCAAGGCGCGCCGGTGCCCATCTGACGAGGACGTGACG
>JBAPMW010000374.1:0-2222 GCA_049278815.1 Hyphomicrobiaceae bacterium | reverse complement strand
TCCCCCCACCCCTAGCCCCTCCCCACAAGGGGGAGGGGGACCCTGACTTGCTCTTTTGCCCACCATCGCCGTCGCGTGCAACCGAGAGCCGGGCACGGATCACTTGTGTGAATACCGTAGCCCTGCGGGTCTGACCCCATGCCGCGACCTGCAACTGTGCTCCGGGTACACCTCAGCACCCCATAGGGGCAGACGCCTTCTGGGTTCGGGGTTTCGCCCGATGTCGATCCTCGGGAGAGCGTGAGAGCATCCCCGTCGCGTTTTCCGTGCATCGCACGCGTGGAGAAGGGTCTTGCGGTGGCCAAGGGCCCGTCGATGAGGCGAGAGCACCTGGCGCGCCTCACCGGGCGAGTCATCGTCCCTGGGCTGATCATGGACGCGATCCATCGACTCGAGACGCTTGGCACGTTCTACCCAGGCGAAGCGGTCATCGTTGCGCTTCTCCTCGCCTTCGTTCCGTACCTGCCGATCCGCGGTCCCGCTGCCCGCGTCGCGCGCCGGTGGAGCCGGTCGGCTTCCAACACGGCGCAGTGAGACAGCGGAGATGGCACCCAAACGCGTCAGCCCGCCGGTCACCGCGGCCTCCGATCCGGGGCGCATTTCCGTCGAGCAGTCGTCGCGGCGCACGGGCATGTCGTTCCAGCGCACGCGCATGAGCGCCGACCGCACCCTGATGTCGGCGATCCGCACCTCGCTGTCGCTGATCGGGTTCGGGTTCACGATCTTCCAGATCTTCGAGAAGCTCCGGGAGGCCGGCACGCTGTCGAGCGCGCACGCCGCTCGCAACTTCGGCGTCACGCTGGTGGCGCTCGGGATCGGAATGCTCGTGATCGGCATCATCTACCACATCCAGTTCATGCTCGGCCTTCGCCACGAGCGGCACCGCATGACGCAGGACGGCCTCATCCATGGCGAGAGCCGCTACCCGGTGTCGTTCACGCTCATCACCGCGGTGGTTCTGCTCCTGATCGGCGTGGCTGCCATCGTGAGCATGATTTTCAGCGTCGGGCCGTTCGGGTGAGGAGAGGATCATGACAATCGGCCCGACAGCGCGGCCTGCCAGAGACGTCGCGGATATGCAGAACGGCCTAGAATCCGTGCCATGGATTCATGTTCACCACGCGCGCGAGCGACTGAAAGCGCTGGCCGCATTGCCGGTGGTAGGTACCGGTCAGGCCCTGCGTTCCCTCAGGATCGGTCTGAAAATACACGCGCGTGACCGGTTCTTCCGGCTTGATCGGTTGGCGGCAGGCTCTGCACCAGGGCAGGCGCGGACTGCCGTCGAACGTTCCATCCAAAGGCATGATATCCCCCGTTTTTCTTCACCATCGCATGCATTGATCGCATGTGCCAAGCCCGCCACCGAGCTCGCCTGCGCCCCGCATCGCGATCCGCTGGCGGCGCGCGATCTGGCATCGGCGGCCGATCGTTGAGCAGAACCGCATGGCCGGACGTTCAAGGCAAACGCCTTCACCGAAACCCAGTCAGGAAGCGCGATCGACCAGCAAGAGGAGTCCCAATATGGCCAAAGCCGACAAGCCCAATATCCTCGTCATCTGGGGCGACGATATCGGCATCTGGAACCTGAGCTGCTACAGCGGCGGGATGATGGGCTATCGCACGCCCAACATCGACCGCATTGCCAACGAGGGTATGCGGTTCACGGATTCCTACGGCGAGCAATCCTGCACCGCCGGCCGGGCCGCGTTCATCACCGGCCAGAGCGTCTTCCGCACAGGCCTCTCCAAGGTCGGCCTTCCCGGTGCGCCGGTCGGCATCCAGGCGGAAGACCCGACCATCGCCGAGCTCCTGAAGCCGCTCGGCTACGCCACTGGCCAGTTCGGCAAGAACCATTTCGGCGACCAGAACCGGTTCCTGCCGACCGTGCACGGCTTCGACGAGTTCTTCGGCAACCTTTACCACCTCAATGCCGAGGAGGACCCGGAGGACGAGGACTATCCGAAGGGTCCGAAGTTCAAGGACAAGTTCGGGCCGCGCGGGGTGCTGCGCTGCCTTGCGACCGACAAGGACGACAAGACCGAGCAGCCGCGCTGGGGCCGCATCGGCAAGCAGAAGATCGAGGACACCGGCCCGCTCACCCGCAAGCGCATGGAGACCTGCGACGACGAGTTCGTTGCGGCCGCCAAGGACTTCATCAAGCGCCAGCACGACGCCGGCAAGCCGTTCTTCCTGTGGCTCAACACGACTCACATGCACTGCAG
>JBAPMW010000373.1:0-5666 GCA_049278815.1 Hyphomicrobiaceae bacterium | reverse complement strand
ATCGAGCGCTGGCCATGGAGAGGCGGGACTACTTCCGATGGTTTTGGATCGGTAGTCAGGGCGAGTATGATCGGCTTATAGGCAAGTAGCCTCCGCCGCACTTTTCCAACCCATGCCCCAACGCAGCGCAGGCATCCTCCTCTACCGGCGCCGACAGGGCACCGTCGAGGTGCTGCTGGTGCATCCGGGTGGGCCGTTCTGGGCCAGGAAGGACGACGGCGCCTGGAGCATCCCCAAGGGCGAGTATGAGCCCGCGGAGGACCCGCTAGCCGCGGCCCGGCGGGAATTCGCCGAGGAGACCGGCTCGCCCGCAGAGGGCAAGGCCATCGCCCTGGGCGCGTTCCGCCAGCCGTCCGGCAAGATCGTCGAGGCATGGGCCATCGAGGGCGACTTCGATCCCGCCGCCCTCAAGAGCAACACCTTCACCCTGGAGTGGCCGCCGCGCTCTGGCCGCATGCGCGAGGCGCCGGAGGTTGACCGCGCAGCCTGGTTCACGCCCGACGAGGCCGCGCGCAAGCTGCTCAAGGGGCAACGTCCGATCCTGGAGGCGCTGCTGCGGCACCTTGGCCAAGGCGGTCGTACAACGGTCGGGTGAGGCGTCATGCCCGCGCAGGCGGGCACCCAGGTCACCTTTCCAAGCGGGTTCGGATATTGTCAAATGACATGCGCTAAACGCGTTGCCCTTCGCTGAGGCCGTCCCCTTGGTGGGAGGTGTACTGGGTCCCCGCCTGCGCGGGGATGACGTCCGTGGAGAGCGAGTCATGCCCAACACCTTGATCGAGCGGTTCCGCGTCGCCCCCGGCAAGCCCGTCAAGCTCGCCAGGCGCGACCCGGGGGATGCCTCCGCCTTTCCGGACCGGGACGAGGCCGAGGAGCAGAGGAAGGTCGACGCCAAGGCCATCAACGAGTGGCAGGACAAGCTCTACGCCGAGGGGAAGCGGGCGCTCCTGGTCATCCTGCAGGGCACCGATACGTCGGGCAAGGACGGCACCATCCGCAACGTGTTCAACGAGACCGGGCCGCTCGGCGTCACCGTCACGGCGTTCCGCCGGCCGAGCGAGGCGGAGCTGGCGCACGACTTCCTATGGCGCGCGCACCTCGCCTGCCCGCGCCGCGGCGCAATCGGCATCTTCAACCGCTCGCACTACGAGGATGTGCTGGTGGGGCGCGTGCGCCGGCTGGCGCCGGCCGAGGAGATCGAGCGGCGCTACGACCAGATCAACGCCTTCGAGCGCATGCTGACGGAGAACGGCACCGTCATCCTCAAGTTCATGCTGCACATCTCGAGGAAGGAGCAGGGCGAGCGCCTGCAGGATCGCCTCGACGAGGCCAAGAGCCGCTGGAAGTTCGACCCTGGCGACCTTGAGGACCGCAAGCTGTGGGATGAGTATCAGGCCGCCTACGAGATCATGCTCCACCGCTGCTCGACGGCATGGGCGCCGTGGCACGTGATCCCGGCGGACCGCAAATGGGCGCGCAACGCCGCGATCGCCGCCATCGTGCGCGAGACCCTGGAGGCGATGGCGCCGGACTATCCAACGCCCGCCTGGGACCCCCAGGATTTCACGGTGGAGTGAACGCCGCCGGCCGTTGCGGGCTGCGGCAGCAAGCTGTCTCGGAGGTTCCCATGGGGATACTGTCGGCGTGGTGCGGCAGGCAGGCGGTGGCGATGGCGGCGCTCTGCCTCCTGTCGCTCGGCTGCGGCGCGAGCGCCCAGCAGGCCGCCGGGGCGCCCGCAGCGGACGCGCCGGGCCGCTTCTTCGCCAAAGTGCCCATCGGCGAGCTCGATGCCGTTCCCGGGGCGGATACCGATGACGATGCCCCCGGCGGGGTGCGGGCCGCCACCTCCGACAAGGCCGAGCCGCCGCTGCCGGCCGAGGCGGTGAGCCGGCACCGCCTCACCCTGCCCGACCGCACCCTGTCCTTCACGGCCAAGGCGGGTGCCATGGCTTTCGAGGACGCGAAAGGTGTCGTCGTGGCCGAGATGGGCTACTTCGCCTACCTCATCGACGGCGCGGAGCCGCGCAGGCGCCCCGTCACCTTCGTCATCAACGGCGGGCCTGGGGCGGCCTCGGCTTGGCTGCACCTGGGCGCGCTCGGGCCATGGCGGCTCTCCATCGCGCCGACGGCCGTGCACCCGTCGGCGCCGGCCGATCTGTTGCCCAACGCCGAGACCTGGCTCGACTTCACCGACCTCGTCTTCATCGATCCGGTGGGCACCGGCTACAGCCGCCTCCACAGCAAGGACAAGGCGGTGCGCACGAAGCTCTGGTCGATGCAGGGCGATATCGACGCGCTCGCCGTCTTCATCAAGCGGTGGCTGAAGGCCAACGGCCGGCTCGACTCGCCGAAGGTCTTTGTGGGCGAGAGCTACGGCGGCTTTCGTGGGCCGCGCCTGGCGCAGACGCTGCAGGCCATGCCGGGCCTCGCCCTCAGCGGCATGGTCCTGGTCTCGCCGACGCTGGGGATGGCGAGAGGAAGCTTCCCCGGCCTCGGCAACGCCATCGCCCGCACCGCGTCGTTCCCGTCGCTTGCCGCGGCGATCGCCGACGCCAAAGGCCCGGTCACGGCCGAGCAGCTCAAGGCGTTCGAGCGCGAGGCGATTGCCGGCTACCTCCCCGATATGCTGGCCGGCCCGCGCGATGCGGCAGCCGTGGAGCGGCTGGCAGGGCGCATCGCCGCCATTACGGGCCTCGACATCGAGACCGTGCGCCGGATCGGCCCGCGCGCGTGGCCCGGCGACTTCCTCGGCGCCATCGATCGCAGCTCAGGCCTCACCTCCAGCAGGTACGACGCCACCGAGAAGCGCATCGCCGCCTACGACGGCCCCGAGCGGGTCGACGACAACGACGACCTCAGCGGCCTGTCCTTCCACCTGGCCAGAGCCATGGCCGACCTCGTGCAGGGTCCCGTCAACTGGAAGCCGCCGCGCGCGTATCAGGTGCTGGCCAAGGGCGTCAGGTGGCGCTGGACCGGCCATGAGTCCGTCACTCCGCTGCGCAGCGCCCTGGTGCGCGACCCCACGCTGCGGGTGCTGATCGTGCACGGCTATGCCGACCTGGTGACGCCCTACTTCCGCACCAAGCTCGTGCTGCTGCAGCTGCCCACCATCGGCCCCGACAACAGCCGCATCCGCTTCGAGGTCTACCCCGGCGGCCACATGTTCTACAGCCGCGACGCCTCGCGAGCGCAGCTCCGCAAGGACGCGCTGACGCTCTACGAGGCGATCGGGGCGGGGCGATGAGGTGCCAGTGCGCCGGTGTCATCCGGGCGGCGCCCCGACCTTATGTCTCGTTTCAGCGGCTCGGAACAGCAGCCCACGCCCCCGCGGCAGGGTCCGGAGAGGTTCGCATAATCGATATTATGGAAAATAGATGACGGATAGAACATTGTACCAGTTAGTTCTGGACGAGGCATGGTGCGGGCCGCGTCGCAGAGCCCTCGCCAGACCGGCGAAGCCGGCAATCGGCTGACCCCACATTTCAGCGCGGCCCCCGCACCGCTACTTCTCCCCCTTCTCGTAGCTGTCGGCCACCAGGCGGTCGAGGAGGCGGACACCCCAACCGCCGCCCCAGCTCTGGTTGATCTCATTGCGGGGGGTGTCCATGGCCGTGCCGGCAACGTCGAGATGGGCCCAGGGGGTGTCCTTGTCCTTGATGAAGCGCTGCAGGAACTGGGCGGCGGTGATGGCGCCGGCGTTGCGGCCGCCGCCGATGTTCCGCATGTCGGCGTTCTTGCTGTCGATCTGCTTGTCGTAGGCCTTGTCGAGGGGCATGCGCCAGACCTTCTCGCCCGTAGCCTCGCCGGCGGCGATCAGCTCGGCGGCGAGCCTGTTGTCGTTGGCGAAGAGGCCGGCGTACTCCTTGCCGAGCGCTACCATGATGGCGCCGGTCAGAGTGGCCAGATCGACGATCAGCCGGGGCTTGAAGCGCTCCTGGGCGTACCAGAGCACGTCGGCCAGCACCAGGCGGCCCTCAGCGTCGGTGTTGATGACCTCGATGGTCTGGCCGGACATGCTCGTCACGATGTCGCCGGGGCGCTGGGCGGTGGCCGAAGGCATGTTCTCGGCGAGGCCGACGAGGCCGACGGCGTTGACCGGGGCCTTGCGGGCGGCAAGCGCCAGCATCAGGCCGGCCACGGTGGCGGCGCCGCCCATGTCGCCCTTCATGTCCTCCATGCCGCCGCCGGGCTTCAGCGAGATGCCGCCGGTGTCGAAGCACACGCCCTTGCCGACGAAGCACAGGGGCTTGGCGCGCTTGGACTTGGAGCCCTGCCACTGCAATACGACCACCCGCGAGGGCCGCGCGCTGCCCTGGCTGACGGCCAGGAGGGCGTTCATCTTGTGCTCTTTGAGTTGCGGCTCCTCCAGCACCTCCACCGACAGGCCGGCCAGGCCCAGATCCAGCAGGCGCTCGGCGAACTCCACCGGACCCAGGGCGTTGGCGGGCTCGTTGACGAGGTTCCGGGCCAGGACGACGCCGTCGGCCACGGCTTTGCGGGTCGCGAACGCCCGCTCGGCGGCGTCGGGATTGGCGCAGTGGACGCGCAGCCTCTTGAGGCCGTTGCGTGCCTCGCTCTCGGATTCGTCGCCCTTGGCCTCCCCCTTGCCGGTGTCGCTGCGGCGGGTCTTGTATTTGTCGAAGCTGTAGCTGCGCAGCAGGGCGCCGAGCGCCAGATCCGCCGCCAACGTGTCGGGGCCGGCGTCGCCCGCGTCGGCAAGGTCGGCGATAAGGCTGCCGCTCTCGGTCTTGCGCGCGGCGATCTGCGCATAGGCGTAGCCGCCAAGGCGCAGGCGGTCGTGCTCCGAGGGCGCCCGCCCGGCGCCGGCGACGATCAGGCGCTGCACGTCGATGCCGGACGGCGCCAGGATCTCGATGGCGGTCCTGGCCTTGCCGCTGAAGCCTGCGGCGCGCGCCGCCTTGCCGAGGCCACCCTTGGTGCGCTCGTCAATGGCGCGCACGGCCGGGGCCAGGGCCAGCTCCTGTCCGGCCAGCACGACCGTGGCGGCGGCCGCCGCGGTCGACAGCGGCACGAACTGAATCTCAAGGGGTGTGGTCATCGTCGGACATCCCGGAGGCGTGAGGCGCTCGTGTCGCCAAACGGCTGGAACGAGGACACCGCGGGTGCCGTGCGCCGCATACCGCGACGCACAAACCGCGGCGGGGCCTCACCGGAAGGCAGCGCGGAGCGGAGGAGAACCGTTGCCTTCCTCTCAATCATACCCGCAACACCGGTGCAAGCGGCCACAGTCAAGCGTGAATAAACGTCGCGAGCGAGTGATGCCGGCAATAGACACGCCCTTCGGCCTCTGCTAGAAGCCCGCACACGCATGGAGCGCGGTTTCCGGGCGCGATGGGGTGTTACCTGCCCCGCTCTCAACCGCGGGGGTCCGGTCGGACCCATTGTCACCATCTCAGTCGAGGCAACAGGAAGAAGGCACACCGCTTGCTGGTCCAGGTTCGCGACAACAACGTCGACCAAGCCCTGAAGGCGCTGAAGAAGAAAATGCAGCGCGAGGGCATCTTCCGCGAGATGAAACTGCGGAACTACTACGAGAAGCCGTCGGAGAAGCGCGTGCGCGAGCAGGCCGAGGCCGTCCGCCGCGCCCGCAAGCTGGCGCGCAAGAAGGCCCAGCGTGAGGGCCTGCTGCCCGGCAAGGAGCCTGC
>JBAPMW010000372.1:0-5312 GCA_049278815.1 Hyphomicrobiaceae bacterium | reverse complement strand
GCGGACGGTGGAGGCGCGGGTGGGCCTGGTGGGGCGGCGCGGCGGGGGCGGGGGCTCGGCGGCCTGGCGGATCAGCTCGATCAGGCGGTCGCGCGCATCCTGGCGGTTGCGGGCCTGGGTGCGGAAGCGGGCGGCGCTGATCACGATGACGCCGTCGGCGGTCAGCCGGTGCCCGGCCAGCCGCCGCAGGCGGTCGCGGACGTCGTCCGGCAGCGAGCGGGTGGCGCGCGTGTCGAAGCGCAGCTGCACGGCGGTCGAGACCTTGTTCACGTTCTGCCCGCCAGGGCCGGAGGCGCGCACGAACGTCTCCTCCAGCTCGGCCGGGTCGATGGCGATCGTGTCGGTGATGCGGAGCATGGGGGAGCCGGGGCGTTCGTGGCGAGGATTCCGTGGTATCAGACGCATCCGAGATCCGCGACGGGGCTCTCAAGAAGCGGCCGGAGATTGTCATGAGCGAAGCGCAGAAATCGGTCGTCGACCTGCTGGCCGTCATGGCGGCGCTGAGAACGCCCGGCACGGGCTGCCCGTGGGACCTGGAGCAGACGTTCAGGACCATCGCGCCCTACACCATCGAGGAGGCCTACGAGGTTGCCGATGCCATTGCGCGGGGCGACCTCGGCGACCTGAAGGAGGAGCTGGGCGACCTCCTGCTGCAGGTCGTCTACCACGCGCGCATGGCCGAGGAGCAGGGCGCCTTCGCCTTCCCCGACGTGGCGGAGGCCGTCACGGCCAAGATGGTACGGCGGCATCCGCATGTGTTCGGGACGCCGGAGCAGCGCGCCGCGGGGGTGAAGCCGGGGTTCTGGGAGCGCATCAAGGCGGACGAGAGAGCGGGCCGCGAAGGGAAGGCCGTGTCCAGCGCCCTCGACGGCGTTCCGGTCGGTCTGCCGGCGCTCACGCGGGCCGTCAAGCTGCAGGACAAGGCCGCGCGCGTGGGGTTCGACTGGCCGTCCCTTCGGCCGGTCCTCGACAAGGTCAAGGAGGAGCTGGCCGAGCTGGAGGCGGAGATCGCCGCGGCCGGCCAAGGCCCCGGTCAGGACCGGAGCCATGCCAAGGTCGAGGAGGAGCTCGGCGACCTCCTGTTCGCCGTGGCCAATGTTGCGCGCCACCTCATGGTCGACCCGGAGGCCGCGCTGCGCGCCGCCAACGGCAAGTTCACCCGTCGCTTCCGCGCCATCGAGGAGAAGCTTGCCGCGCTTGGCCGCACGCCGGCGCAGTCGACCCTCGCCGAGATGGACGCCCTGTGGGACGAGGCCAAGGCTGAGGAGAAAAGGTGAGATGGTGAGTGGTGAGTGGTGAGATGGTGAGTTCAGGTGGTGCGTAGGCTCGGGTGTGGGAGAACGGCGACGTCAAAGAGCCCTGGCGAGGCTCCGCCTCAGACCGTCCGGCCGTGTCCGGCGTCGGCAGTCGGGGCAGCCAAGGCCCGAGTGCCAACGCCCGACTGCCGTACTTGACCCCGTGAAACTTGACACGTCTGCATCAACTCTTCTGCCTCAAGCTGGGCCAGTCGGCTTGGCGCGGGGGTTCTCGCAAGAATTGGTTTTCCGTTCTCGATGATGGCGAACAGGCGGGCGGCCCCCATTCCAGTTGAAGTGTTTTCTACCACTGAGCTCAGCCCCCTCCGCAACTCAAGCACTACCCCAAACTCACCACTCACCATCTCACCACTCACCTTTAGAACAGCAGGAACACGCTGGCGAACAGCCCGCCCAGAATCAGCAGGCCGGCGCGCTTGCGTTGCAGGATCAGCCATTCCGGGAATTTGCCCCAGTTCCGGGTGGAAAGCACACCGAGCGCCAGCCCCGTCAGCACTCCCCAGGCCCAGGCGGTGTAGGCGACGGGCTCCTCGGAGAGAACCCGCGGGCTGCCGCCGAACGGATCGACGCTGGGACCGACAAGCAGCACCCACAGGCCGAGGGCTGCCGCCGCCAGCGCCAGGAGACGGAAGATGCTGTGCATGATGGCGCTCCTTGCACGCAGGACGGGCGAGCCCTCTGAGGGCTCGCCCCGCGAGCGTAGAGAGAGGGAAGGAAATGCCCGGTTAAGATCGTGAAGTCGTGAAATCGTGAGATCGTGAGATGGACCTCACGACCTCACGACTTCACGATCTCACGCGCTCTCTTCGATTTGACATCCCGAGGATGTCGCGGCACACTGGCAGCATCCTTGGCAAAGGAGGTCTAAGAAAATGCCGCCGCCGGGCAGTCCACTGCCGTCCGAGCGTAGAGGCCCCTGAGTCTCCGGCCGGACGGCAAAACCCGACAATCCGAGACCATGACGGATCGCCCTTGAAGCCAGGGCGCGCTCCGTTGAGCCTGAAGCCGATCAGGAAGGGTCATGCACCGGAGATGTCGCCGCGACCGAGGTCCAAAGCCCGGGGCTGCCAGCCACAGGCAGAGACCACAAACGTCCTCCGGCGCCTCCGACGTAACGAGCGCGTAGACCCATTGGATCGCACCGCTGCGACAGGCAGCCCGAGCCCGGCGGAGCTTCCGCTCCGTCGGGCTTTGCATGTCTGGCAGGGAGGGCGGTCGGCGGTGGACCAGATCCCTTCCGGCTGGCGATGCGGCTCGCGGTCGTGCATGAGCTCCTTCAGATAACGCACCGGCCAGAGCTCAAGCGGGTCCTCAGCGCCGAGCCACGGCTCGCACCGATCGACGCGCGCTACCCCGCATGTCGCCCGAGCAGGCCCGCGTGCCGGGACCGCCGGTGGCCGGGTGCAGCCCCGCCTCCAGGAGCGCCTTGCCGGTCTCGACGCGGCAGGCCCCCCTCGCCGATCCGGCCCTCGGCCTTCAGGGTCACGACCGCCGCCTCCGGGGCCTCGCGGTACTTGTCCTTCAGCGGGGCCTGCAAGGCGTTGAGGGCGGCGGCGTCCATGTCCGCTCTCCTGCACCCAGCGGTTCTGCGGGGCCACGCTACCCCCACCTCCCCATGTCGCTCAGAGCCGACTTGGCGGCGGCTCGCAGCCAGGCGGGGTGAGGGGCAGTTTCATTCAAACCGGGTGTTTCACCCGATTCCGCCCCGGCCTTGCCGCGCCTAGGCATGCGCTGCGCCCACGGGCGTCGTGGATTGGGCTCACAAGGTGGCTTCACGCACATGCGATACGCCGGTCTCGGTCTTGCAGCCCTCGCTCTCCTCGGGCTTGGCGCCCCTGAGGCCGCCGCCTGCGGCTGGCTGTGGGCGTGCGCCGACCGGCCGCAGGCCGGCAGCGCCTACCGGGATGCACCGCGCGCTTACAGGCATAAAAGCGCGGCACGCGCACGCAGCTATCGGAGAGCGGCACGGACCTACGGCTATACCAGCCGGGCACGAGCTTACGGCTACCCCTATGCGGGCCGGGCCGGCACCTCGATCCGCTCGAGCCGGTGGTACCTGGGGACCGCCCTGCCGGGCGCCAACACCGCTACGGTTGGGCTGACACCGCCGGTCTTCGGCGGGCAGGGCCTGCTGATGGGCGCACTGCCTGCCGGCGGGCCGACGCTGTTCGGTCCGCAGTCCGCCCCGGCTGCGGCATGGGGCTACTACTATGCCGCGCCGTCCTACGGCCCGCCGCGCGAGACACCGTCGTGGTGGGTGGAGCCGCGCCGCCGCCGCTAAGCAGAGCCCGCGGGACAGCCCAACGCCTGCACTCAGCACCGCACGTGGTCCCCCGGGCGGGAGCGAGCTTGCGGCGGGGTTGCGCTTGAGCTTCCGGCGATCCTGCGTGGAGAGGTGGCCTGGGTTCCCGCCTGCGCGGGAATGACGCCCTTGGGAAGGTTACAGCCTCACCGCAGCCGTCATCCCCGCGCAGGCGGGGACCCAGTACACAGATGGGCAAGTGCTCGCTCAAGATCTCTGCCGGTCCCCAGGACGGCCGGCCAGCCATCTGTTGGCGTCGTCAAGAAATCTTGCTTAGCCGGCCCGGTGCCGGCCGATGACGGTGTGGACGAACGACCCGTCGGCGGGCCAGCCGGCGCGCTGTGCGCTTTTCATAGACGGGCGCGGCTGCTAGGGTCGCGCCCATGGCTCAGACCCTCGCAGACCTCGACCGGCGCGTCACCGCGCTGGAGCGCTCACAGAGCGACGCCACCGAGACGCTGCGCTGGCACCAAGCTCGCCCGCATGCAGGCCGTGCAGGACGAGCACACGCTGCGGCTGGAGCGGGTCGAGGAGAAGGCCGATGCCCTTCCCCGCGCGATTGCCGAGCTGATCGACGCCTCCGCGAAGCGGCTCATGGCCGCCATTGCCGGGCGTTGAACGTGCCGCGCGTCAGCTTTCGGCCCTCTGCTGCCGGACGCCCCTCACCGCGCGGGGATTCATGACCCGACTCGGTCCAAGTTGCTGTTCGCCCACAGAGTGTGACCTGCGCACTAATCCTTGCCGACCTGCAAGCCAGTCTTCAAGATATGCTTGCGGTCAGCTAGCTTGCAGCCATCGGGACCCAAGCTGGGCCTGAAAGGGCTACTGTGCTGTATCGGCGCCCGCTTGCCAATACCGTATGGATCGCTGGCCGATGACCAATCGGGATGCCGACTCTGGGGCGCAGACGGAGCCAAAGCGGCTGCGGTTCGATCGCTATATCCTGGATTTGCGTCGCGGCTGTCTCCTTCTCGACGGGCGCGAGATTGCCCTTCGACCAAAGACCTTCGCAGTCCTGCATTGCCTCGCCGAGAATTCCGGCCGGCTTGTCGCGAAGGACGAGCTGTTTGCAGCGGTTTGGCCCAACCTCGCCATCACGGACGATGCTTTGGTGCAGAGCATCGGCGAGCTGCGACGCGCACTTGGAGACGACGGCCCGCGCCTGATCAGGACCGTCCCCCGCCGCGGTTATCGACTGGACGCGGCCGTCGGGGTGGTTGCGCCGCCTGATCCGTCCCCGACGGTCGGCACACCGGGTTCGCCGGCTCCCGACGGCGAGACTCGGTCCCCGGCAATGACGATCCGTGACCATGCCCTGGCACTGCTCAAAACAGCGCTGACCGACTGGCGCGGAGCTTCAGTCGCTGCCCTGGCACTCGTTGCCTTGCTTGCTGCAGGGACGCTGTGGACCATTCGTGGCACTGTGCGTTCCGGCGATCAATCAACGAAAAGCGCCGAACTCGACACCAAAGCCGCAATCGCCATTCTTCCGTTCGTGAATCAGGGCAATGATCCGGCTCGCGACTATTTTGCGGATGGAGTGACGCAGGACATCATCAACGCTCTGGGCCGGTTCTCCGCGCTCACGGTCATGTCGTGGAACGCCGTGCTGCCGTACAAGGCCAAGTCCACGAGCCCCGGAGAGATCGGTCGCAGCCTCGCCGTGCGCTATCAGGTCGAAGGCAGCGTCCGCC
>JBAPMW010000371.1:0-2164 GCA_049278815.1 Hyphomicrobiaceae bacterium | reverse complement strand
AGACCCGGAGGGTCTGACACCTAGCCTACGCCAGAAGCGGACCGCTGTCAGGCCTCGTAGCCCTCGAAGATCGGCGCATCGGCCCACCGTAGGGCCCGCGCCCGCTGCCGCGGCGTCCGCACGGTCCAGGTGAAGAGCGGCACGCCATGCGAGCGGCGGCGCATCCAGGCGCGCGCCACGGCCACCAGGTTGATCTGGACCGCGTAGAACGCCACACCCTCGGGCGCCGATGCGAGCAGGCGCGAGGCCGCCGGGCTTTCGCGCGTGCGGCTGCGCGGCGCCCACAGGCTTGAGATGAGCTGGCGGCTGCCGATGATGGCGCCGCGCGGTACCGAGGGCGCCAGCTCGCCGAGCGCCGCGACCGCACGCCGGTCGAACGACATGAGCGCGATGGGGCCCTTGTAGGCCGCGGCCTGGCGCGCAACGCTCTCCAGGAACCCCGGTCGCAGCCTGCCGTCGCGCTTCACCTCCACCAGCACCGGCACCTGCCCGCCCACAAGGTCGAGGAATTGGGCGAAGGTCAGGATGCCCTCACTCTGCCCCTTGTAGCGAAACCCGGCGAGGATATCCGCGGGATAGGCCGCAAGCGGCCCCGTTGCGGCGACCAGCCGATCGAGCGTCAGGTCGTGGAACACCATGGGCGTGCCGTCCTTGGCGCCCTGCAGGTCGCACTCGATGCCGTAGCCCTTCCCGATGGCTGCGCGGAAGGCGGGCGCGGTATTCTCCAGACGCCCCTCAGCCTTGTCGTGCCATCCGCGATGGGCGATGGGGCGCACAAAGACGGCGCGGTCGAGCGGGGGCCGGGAAGGTCGCGAGGGCGCCTTCAGCCGGGAGCCGACCGGGTGACGCCTGCCTGCGCGCATCGCCATCTGCCGTCCGCCCGTGGCCCCTTCCGATTTCGGCAGTCTTGCCCGCAACGCGGGGCATGGCAAGAGGGAGGTGGGCAATAGGCAATAGGCAGTAGGCAGTTGTAGGTCGTGCCTGGGAAACCCGACTACTGCCTATTGCCTGTTGCCTACTGTCTCTACGGATACAGCCGCTCCCTGCGCCAGCCCTCGCCGATCGCGCTGCGGCGGAAGACGATGCGCTCGTGCAGGCGGAACGGCCGGTCGTGCCAGAGCTCGATCTCCAGGGGCGTCACGCGGAAGCCCGACCAGTAGGGCGGGCGCGGGACCTCGCCGACCGGGTACCTGGCCGTCACCCGCGCCACCGCCTTCTCCAGCGCGAAGCGGCTCTCCAGCGGCCGCGACTGCTGCGAGGCCCAGGCGCCCAGGCGCGCGCCGCGCGGGCGGGTAGCGAAGTAGGCATCGGCCTCGGCGTCGCTTACCACCGAGACCAGGCCGCGCACGCGCACCTGCCGGCGCAGGCTCTTCCAGTGGAAGCAGAGCGCGGCTTTTCCGGAGGCCAGCAGCTCGCGGCCCTTGGCGCTCTCGAAGTTGGTATAAAACACGAAGCCACGCTGCGGGTGGCCGGCACCGTCGAGCCCCTTGAGCAGCACCATGCGCACGTTCGGCAGCCCCGTGGCATCGACGGTGGCAAGCGCAAGGGCGTTCGGGTCGTTGGGCTCGTGCTTCCCGGCCTCGGCAAGCCAAGCCTCGAACAGGCCGAACGGCTCGGCCGCTTCCGTGAAGTCGCCCGCCTGCGGTCCGGTGTAGTACTCGGGCTTCGTCGTCTCGGCCATGCTTGCGTTCCCGCGCCGGCGTCCCAGGAAGCACGCCGCGAAGGGGTCTTTATAGAACGCACGAAGGCGCGCGCGAAAGGTGTAGTGTTTCTCCGACCTCGATGCGGTCGATCCAGTGTGTGGCGCGGAACCGCATCTCGCCGATGCGGTCTTGCCGCTCCGGCTCGATACGGCCGCCTATGAGGTATGGATGACGCCTGACACGGGGCGGGATACTGTCCCGCCCCTGCCGGCTTTGCAGCACTGTATGGGGCCTCAACTCGCTCTGACCATGACGGACATCTCGCCCTTGAGACGGCTCGCCCGCGTCATGCCTGTACGCAGGAACCGCTGCTCAAACTTGCGCAGGGCCGTCTTAATCGTACTGAGTCACTTTGCCATCCTCCGCTGCCGGCTGCGAATCAGCGATGCGTCTGATTCGCAGCGCGGGAGGCTTCGATGGACTGGCGGCGATCGGACGACAGTGCGGAGCGTTTTTCGGCG
>JBAPMW010000370.1:0-5608 GCA_049278815.1 Hyphomicrobiaceae bacterium | reverse complement strand
GCCTTCTATCCGCAGCTGCAGGCGCTCAACATCATGAACCTGGCGACGCCGCAGAGCGCCATCCTGTCGGCGATCATCTTCAACGCGCTCATCATCATTGCGCTGATCCCGCTGGCCCTGAAGGGCGTCGCCTACCGGCCGATCGGAGCCGGACCGCTGCTCCGCCGAAACCTGCTGATCTATGGGCTCGGCGGCATCATCATCCCGTTCGTCGGCATCAAGGCCATCGACCTTGTGGTCACGGCCTTGAACCTCGCCTGAGGAGACACCGCAATGTTGAGAGAGCTCCGCCCCGCCGTCTCGATGATCGTGCTGTTCACGATCCTCACCGGCCTCGCATATCCCCTGGCCGTGACGGGTATCGCCCAGGTCATCTTTCCGCACCAGGCCAACGGCAGTCTGGTGGTCAGAGACGGCAAGGTAGTAGGATCGTCCCTGATCGGCCAAGTGTCCAGCGAGGAACGCTACTTCCACGGGCGCCCGTCGGCGACAGTAGGGCCGGATCCAAAGGACCCATCCAAGACGGTTGACGCCCCCTACAACGCTGCGAATTCGAGCGGCTCAAATCTCGGCCCGACCAGCAAGGCGCTGATCGAGCGCGTGAAGGCCGACGTCGAAACCCGCAAGGCCCAGAACCCGAATGCCAACGTCCCCACCGACTTGGTGACGGCCTCCGCTAGCGGCCTGGACCCTCACATCTCGCCCGAGGCCGCCTACTTCCAGGTGCCGCGTGTTGCGAAGGCGCGCAATATGCCGGAAGATCGCATGCGCCAGCTGGTCGACCAGCACATCGAGGGTCGCGTGCTCGGCATTCTGGGTGAGCCGCGTGTCAACGTGCTTTTGCTCAACATGGCCCTCGACCAAATGGCAGCGAAGTAGGAGCTAAGCCTGCCGGGGTGCCCCCCACGAGCCCGATGGTTCAATGGCAGATCAGCGGACTGAACTAGAGCAGAGACCCTCCCCGGAAGCCCTGCTCGCCGAGGCCCGGCGGGAGCAGAAAGGCCGCGCCGGCCGCCTCAAGATCTTCGTCGGCGCGGCGCCGGGGGTAGGCAAGACCTACGAAATGCTCCAGGCCGCCCGAGCCAAGCTGAGGGAGGGTGTCGACGTCATCGTCGGCGTCGTTGAGACGCACGGACGCAAGGAGACGGAAGCCCTGCTGGAGGGGTTCGAGATCATTCCCCGCAAGCCGACGGTGTACGTCAATCGCATCCTCGACGAGTTCGACATCGATGCCGCGCTCAGCCGCAGACCGGCCCTGGTCCTGGTCGACGAGCTCGCCCACACCAACGTTCCCGGGAGCCGACATCCCAAACGCTACCAGGACGTTGAGGAGCTGTTGGATGCAGGGATCGATGTCTACACCACGGTCAACATCCAGCACATCGAGAGCCTGAACGACGTCGTGGCCCAGATCACGCGCGTGCGGGTGCGGGAGATCGTGCCCGACGCCATTCTCGACAGGGCCGACGCCATCGAGCTCGTCGACCTGACGCCTGAAGACCTGATCCAGCGCCTGAAAGAAGGCAAGGTCTACGTTCCCAAACAGGCCGAGCGGGCGCTCAAGAACTACTTCTCCCCTGCGAACCTGATGGCCCTTCGCGAGCTTGCTCTGCGGCGGACGGCAGAGCGCGTGGATGAGCAACTGCTTGAGCAGATGCAGGCCCGCGCCATCCCCGGGCCGTGGGCGGCTGGAGAGCGCATTCTCGTGTGCGTCAGCGAGGACCCGCGATCGGCCGGCCTTGTACGCCATACGAAGCGGTTGGCGGACCGGCTGCGAGCACCCTGGACGGCGTTGTATGTCGAGACCAGGCGCAGTCTACAATTCGGTGACGAGGAGCGCGATCGCGTTGCCGAGACATTGCGGCTGGCCGAGCGCCTCGATGGGGAGGCCATCACGCTCCCTGCCACCACCCGGCGCATTGCCGACGACGTGCTGAGCTTTGCGCGCAAGAGCAACGTCACGCACATCGTCATCGGCAAGTCCACGCGCTCGCGTTGGTTTGAGATCCTGCACGGGTCTGTGGTGCACGACCTGGTGCGCCTGGCCGGCAACATCAGTGTCCACGTCATTGCCGGCGAAGACCAGGCCGAGCAGCGCTCCGCAAGAGCCGTGGTTGCGACGGGTGCATCCCGGCCATTCGAGCCCCTGCCTTACCTTGTCGCTCTGGCGGTGGTCGCCGCGGCGCTCGGTGTGAGCCTCCTCCTGCAGCCTCTGTTCGGCGTGGAGAATGTCGATCTCGTATTTCTGACTGCGATTGTCGGCATTGCAGTGCGCTACGGGCTTTGGCCCTCCCTGGTGGCCAGCGTCGCCGCCTCGCTCTGCTACAACTTTTTCTTCATGCCGCCGGTGTATACGTTCACCATCACCGACCCGACCAACGTCGCGGCATTCCTGTTGTTCGCGGTCCTTGCCATCGCCGTATCGAACCTCGCAGGACGCGGGCAGACGCAGACGACAAGCGCGCTGCAACGGGTGCGAGCCATCGGGTCTCTCTACGCCTTCAGCCGCAAGCTGGCGGGCGCCGGCGCGCTCGACGATGTTCTCTGGGCCACGGCCTATCAGATCGCGGCGATGCTGAAGGTGCGCGTGGTCTTGCTGCTCCCGAACAACGACTCAATCGCGCTCAAGGCGGGCTACCCACCGGAAGACACCCTGGAGGAGGCTGATCTGGCCGCAGCCAAGTGGGCCTGGGAAAAGGACCGCCCCGCAGGACGCGACTCGGACGCTCTTCCCGGTGCCAAGTGGCTGTTCATGCCGATGCGCACCGGCCGGGGCGCAATCGGGATCTTGGGCATCAGGAGGGACGAGCCCGGCGCGTTGCTCCGCCCCGAGCAGCGACGCCTGCTTGATGCCCTGACAGATCAAGGTGCGCTGGCGATCGAACGCGTTCATCTCGTCGAGGACATCGACCGCGTAAAGCGAGCCGCAGAAGCCGATCGGCTTCGCTCGGCCTTGCTGACTTCGATCTCCCATGATCTGAGGACGCCTCTCGCGGCCGTACTCGGGGCAGCGGGAGCGCTGCGCGATCTCTCGCTCGATGACGATGCCAAGGCTGATCTCATCGCCACAATTATCGATGAGTCGGAGCGTTTAAACCGGTTCATTGCCAACCTGCTCGACATGACCAAGCTCGAATCGGGCGCCGTCGTGCCTAATCTCGCGCTCCACGACATGGGCGAGATCGTCGGAACAGCCCTGCAGCGCGCCAGAAAGATCCTGGCCCAGCACCGTGTGGAGTTGGAAATCGGTGCTGACCTGCCCATGGTCGCGGTGGATGCCGTACTGTTCGAGCAGGTGGTGTTCAATTTGCTCGACAATGCTGCCAAGTACGCGCCGCTCGATACAACCATCTGCATTAGTGCCCGGCGTGACGAAGGCTCTGTGCACCTCCAAGTTTTGGACCAGGGACCCGGCATTCCCGCAGCCGACCTGGAGCGCATATTCGATAAGTTCTACCGGGCACAGAAAGGTGACCGCGTGCGCGCCGGTACGGGGTTGGGTTTGGCGATATCCCGCGGTTTCGTGGAGGCCATGCACGGTACGATAACGGCGGCCAACCGAACAGATGGGCAGGGCGCGGTGTTCACGTTAAGCCTGCCTGTCCCGAAGACGGCGGAGGAAGCGAAGGTGGCCGCATGAGCGGGGCGGCACTCAAGATCCTGGTCGTCGATGATGAGCCGCCCATTCGCAAGCTGCTGCGCATGGGCCTGGCCTCCCAGGGTTACGAGGTCCTGGATGCCCCGAACGGAAAGACTGCGCTCGAGCTGCTCGCGAAGAAGCCTGACCTCGTGATCCTCGATCTCGGCCTCCCGGACATAGACGGGTTGGAGCTGCTGCGGCGGATCCGCCATCGCGAGGAGAGCCTGCCCGTCGTCGTGCTCTCCAGCCGCGGCGACGAGGCCGGCAAGGTCGCGGCCCTCGATCTGGGCGCCGACGACTACGTGACCAAGCCGTTCGGCATGGACGAGCTGTTCGCCCGCATGCGCGCCGCCCTACGCCACCAGCTGCAGGTGCACGGTGAGCGGCCCGTTTTCCAGGTCGGCGATCTGAGCGTCGACCTCGTCCGCAGGATCGTCAAGCTGGGTGATAGGGAGGTCAAGCTCTCTCCCAAGGAGTACGAGCTCCTGCGGCTGCTGGTACAGCATGCCGGCAAGGTGCTAACCCACAAGTTCCTGCTGCAGGAGCTCTGGGATGAGCCGACCGACACGCAGTACTTGCGTGTCTACGTGCGGCAGCTGCGGCGCAAGATCGAGAGCGACCCCGAACGCCCGCAATATCTCTTGACCGAAACCGGTATCGGCTATCGGCTGCGGGCACCCGCCTGAGGAACCGCCGGCTCGCACGCGGGTTGACATTCGGGGGAACTGGAATGCCCATGAAGATCAAGGATTTTCTCTCAGCCGCCGACGTGGCAATCGACCTTCAAGCAAGCGACAAGGCGGCCTTGCTGAAGGAGCTCGCAAGCCGCGCCGCATCGGCCCTCAACCTGTCGCCGGATGCCGTGTCAGCCGAGATCGAAAAGCGCGACGAGCTCGGCTCCACGGGCATCGGTCGCGGGGTTTCGATCCCGCACGCGCGTCTGCGCGAGGTGAAGAAGGCGTTTGGCATCCTTGTGCGCCTGAAGAGGTCAATCGAGTTCGACGCCATTGACGGGCAACCCGTCGACCTTGTGTTCCTGCTCCTGCTGCCGGCTGCTTCCCAGCTCGATCAGCTCAATGTGCTCGCCGCCGTCGCCCGCAGGCTGAGGGACGCCGAGGTGGTTCGCAGGATGAGGAGCGCGACCAGCTCAATCGAGCTTTATCGGGCGATAGCAGAGGAATAGGACATTTCGTTTGGCCATGCGAAAGCGGTCCGCACCACGCGGCAATTGCAGCTGCGCGCGTGATCGCTTTCTTGATCCGTATCAAGGATGGCAGCGGCTCCATCGGGCCAACTTGACAGCCTATGCACTACCGAAATCCGTAAGAGAGCGAGCTGCCGCCATGCACAAACTCCTTGTTGCCATCGATGGCTCAGACCACGCCCGGAGGGCACTGGAGTATGCACTGAAGCTCGCGAGGGAGAATGGCCCAATCGAACTGCACCTCCTGACTGTGCAGCCCGAGGCCAACGTCTACGGAGAAATTCAGGTCTACGTTACCGAGGAGCAGATGGCGAAGCTGCAACGCCGACACAGCGAAGATATTATCGCGCCAGCGGTGGAGGCAGCCAAGAAGGCCGGTGTCGCACATACCAGCGAAATCGTCGTTGGGGATGCGGCGGCAACAATCGTCAAGCGCGCCGAGGAGCTTGGGTGCGATGGCATTGTTGCGGGCACACAAGGCCGGGGCGCAGTCGGGAGCTTGCTCATGGGCTCGGTCGCCCTCAAGGTTGTCCATCTCACCAAACTGCCCGTGACCTTGATCAAGTAAGATATCCCAAATCCGAGCACAGCGCTGTGCAGCGGGCGGAGCGGGAATGCCACATTTATGTGACTGATATGCAGCACGGTGAAATTGGGTCAAGAGTACGCATGCCGCATGGTGCGTCGGCACGGGGTAAGTGCCTCTATATCCGGAAGGAAACGCTGCGGCGCCGAAGATTTCAACCCCGTGCCAAACCCTTCAC
>JBAPMW010000369.1:0-1908 GCA_049278815.1 Hyphomicrobiaceae bacterium | reverse complement strand
GTCTGGCCAACGCTCTCGCCCGCGCCAAGGCGCAAGGCAGTGTGTCATGACTAGCTCGCAATTCCACGCTTCCTCGACCTTCCCCTCAGTTCCTCTGCATTCCCTCTTTTTGCCGCGTTTCCCAATTCACGCCGCGCCCGCTTCGCCCCCAAGCTGATCCCCGCCAAGCGCATCCATGCTGCCCAATGGGGACCCAAGGGAAATGCAACCGGCTCGAACCGTCGTACTCCAAGGCACCGTTGCCGTCCTCTTGACCCTCGCCAGCCTGTGGGCCGCGACGCAGTGGACGGCCTCGATGCTCGGCCATCAGCCGGCGCTCGGGCCTCCCCTCGTCGATCTTGGCGCCCTCAAGCTCTATGCGCCCTGGCAGCTCTTCACCTGGTGGCTCGCATTCGACACCCAGGCACCGGATGTCTTCCTCCCCGCCGGTGCCGTCGCCGCCCTCGGCGGGGTGTTGAGCGGCACCTTCGCCATCGGGGGAGCCGCCCGGCGGGCGGGTCGCAGGTCGCGCCCCACGACCTACGGCTCGGCCCGCTGGGCGGATTTTTCCGATGTCAACAGGGCGGGCCTGCTGCGCGACCGCGGCGTGGTCCTTGGCCTCTATGGCGACCGCTATCTGCGCCACGACGGCCCCGAGCACGTCCTGGCGGTGGCGCCGACGCGTTCCGGCAAGGGCGTCGGCCTGGTGCTGCCCACCCTGCTCACCTGGCCCGGCTCGGCCGTGATCCACGACATCAAGGGCGAGAACTGGGAGCTGACGGCCGGCTGGCGCGCACGATTCTCCCATTGCCTGCTGTTCGACCCGACCAACCCGGCGTCGGCGCGCTTCAACCCGCTCCTGGAGGTGCGCAAGGGACCGCACGAGGTGCGCGATGTGCAGAACATCGCCGACATCCTGGTCGATCCGGAAGGGACCAGGGACCGCCGCGATCACTGGGACAAGACGGCACACACGCTGCTGACCGGCGCCATCCTGCACGTGCTCTACGCCGAAGCCGAGAAGACGCTGGCCCGCGTGGCGGGCTTCCTCGCCGATCCCTCGCGCTCGATCGTGCGCACCTTGCGGATCATGCTGACCACCAACCACTTGGGCAACGAGGACGCGCCGATGGTGCATCCCGCCGTCGCCTCGATCGCCCGCGAGCTCCTCAACAAGTCCGAGAACGAGCGCTCGGGCGTGGTGTCGACGGCCATGAGCCTGCTCGCCCTCTACCGCGACCCGCTGATCGCGGCCAACACCGCGGCCTCCGACTGGCGCATCGCCGATCTGATGGCGGCCGACCGCCCGGTGTCGCTCTACCTGGTGGTGCCGCCGTCCGACATCTCGCGCACCAGGCCGCTGGTGCGCCTGATCCTCAACCAGATCGCGCGCCGGCTTACAGAAACACTCCCCGAGAGCCGTGCGGCGTCCAGGCCCCGCCTGCTGCTGATGCTCGACGAGTTCCCGGCGCTCGGCCGCCTGGACTTCTTCGAGACCTCGCTCGCCTTCATGGCGGGGTATGGGGTGCGCCCGTTCCTGGTGGCCCAGTCCCTCAACCAGATCGACAGGGCGTACGGGGTCAACCACGCCATCCTCGACAACTGCCACGTGCGCGTTGCCTTCGCGCCCAACGACGAGCGCACGGCACGGCGGCTTTCCGAGGCGCTCGGCACGGCCACCGAGATCCGGCGCCACAGGAACGTGTCGGGCTCCCGGCTCTCCGCCTGGCTGCCGCATCTCACCATGTCCGAGCAGGAGACGCCCAGGCCGCTGCTCACGCCGGGCGAGGTCCTGCAGCTTCTCGCCGACGAGGCTCTCGTGCTGGTGTCCGGCGCGCCGCCGATCCGGGCCAGGAAGCTCCAGTACTACGCCGACCGCAACTTCCTGGGCCGGTGCCTGGCGGCGCCGCCCTTGAGCGAGGGCCGCTT
>JBAPMW010000368.1:0-2075 GCA_049278815.1 Hyphomicrobiaceae bacterium | reverse complement strand
CCATTCTGCGCAATGCGGGGTCGCTCGACTATTGGGACGGCGAACGCGCCGACGAGCCGGTGACGCCCTAGCGCGTAGGTTGGGTCGAGCGTCAGCGAAGACCCAACACGGTCAAAGGGACGAGCATTTGTATTGTGTTGGGTCTGCGCTTCGCTTGACCCAACCTACTGGAGAAGCCCGATGTCGGACAAATACGTCGCCAGCGTGCGCAACATCGCCGAGGAGCCCTGGCAGCAGTTCCCCGCGCACCACGGCGGGGCGCTGTCGAAGGCGCTGGTGCGGCCGGAGACGGTGGGATCGCGCCAGATCGACTACCGCATCTCCACCTATCAGCCCATGGCCTACGTGGAGGCGCACGCGCACAAGGTGCAGGAGCAGGTCTATCACGTGCTCGACGGCGAGGGGCTGATGGAGATCGGCAACGAGCGCCGCGTGGTGCGCAAGCACGATGTCATCTTCCTGCCGCCCGGCATCCGGCATTCCATCCAGAATACCGGTCTCGGCGACCTCACCTTCGTCGTGGTAACCACGCCTGTCAGCGACGACTGAGGAGGTGTCGGACCCTCCGGGTCTGACACCATGGCTAACGCGAGGCGTCCGACGGCGATGGCCAAAGGGCGAGTCAAACCTGAGAGGCGTGCAAAAGCGTCACCCCAGGGTACGCTGCCGCGTCCGCGTGCCGCCTCCGACGACGGCGGCAAGATCCAGTCATTGAAGCGCGCCTCGGCGATCCTCGACGCTGTGGCTCGCCGGCCGCATGGGATCGGCCTGTCGCAGATCAGCGTGGAGGTGGGCCTGCACTCCAGCACGGCCTTCCACCTGATCCAGACGCTGGTGAGCCTCGGCTTCCTCGCCCAGCTCCCTGACAGCCGCCGCTATCGTATCGGCCCGCGGCTGTTCACGTTGGCAGCGGGCGCGCTCGATGAGACGATGCTGCTGGCGCTCGCCACGCCGATCCTGGAGCGGCTGAGCGCGGAGACCGGCTATGCCTCGCACCTTGCGGTGCGCTCGAAGCAGGAGATCGTCGTGATCGCCCGCACGGCGGCGACGGGCCTCCTCCAGCTCGCCGGCCATCCCGGCGCAACCCGGCCGGCGCACGCCACCGCCATTGGCAAGATGCTGCTGGCGGCCATGCCGCCTGAGGACGTCGACCGACTTCTCAAGACCCTGCCGCTGCCGGCCTTCACGCTCCGCACGATCACCGACGCCCAGGCCCTCCGCCGCGAGATCGATGAGGCTCGGCGCATGGGTCTCGCCTGTGACAACTGCGAGCTCGACCGCGACGTGCGCTGCCTCGCCGTGCCGGTCTACGATTTCGCCGGTCGTTGCACCGCGGCGATGGGCATCTCCGGCCCGGCCTGGCGACTGGTGCCGGAGGCGGTGGAAGGGCTCGCGCACCAGCTCAGGGCCGCCGCGGCGGAGTTGTCCGGCCAGCTCGGCGGGAAACACCCGTAGGTTGGGTCGAGGCGAAGCCGAAGACCCAACACGCTCTACGGCGACGCGTTCGGTCTGCCGGCATTCGCCCTACGGCATTCACACATCTTCTCCGTGCGGAAAGAGCGCGCTGTTGCGCTTCTGACGGCGTGGCGCAGGCCGCTTGGATCGACCATGGGCAATGAAAATGCCACTGTCGCATTTTTTATTCGATATTACCGCATAGTTAGTTATTGTCCTGTATCTCGTATTGGAAGATCGTGCGTTGGCATCATGGGGAGGGCTCTGCAAAACCCTCGGCAAGCGGCATCAACGCTGATCGAGGCAGCATGGATGGCGTGGCGCCCTTCCCGCGGGCGGCGCAGGTGCGCCGCATAGGGGATGCCGCCAGCCAACGATGAGGAGGGCTGTGCTGCAACGCCTCTGTCCAGGCGCTGCGCCTCTGCGGATGTCCCCACGGTCGGCCTAGCGGCGCCGACGCGGCTCTGACGGCCCAGCCAGCGGCGGTCCGGCGCAGCTCTGATGAATATGCCTGTGCGCCGGCGTGCAATTTTGACCCCCATTTGGGGGTGATCGGCGTGCAATTTTGACCCCACCCCCGGTTGGTGAAGATGGCGCCCTGTGCGTGAGTCGCACGAGGG
>JBAPMW010000367.1:0-2515 GCA_049278815.1 Hyphomicrobiaceae bacterium | reverse complement strand
GAGGATGGCGTCACCATAGAGTTCTTCCAGGACCTGCAAGGCGGGATGGAAATGCATCTCCATGTTCAGCTTGCGCGCGATCAGATGGGCCTGATCAACACCGCCGGTCCGGGCGCGCCGCACGTCGAGCTCCTGCAGCGCGACAATGTCAGGCTGACAAGAGGCGATCACCTCTGCGATCCGCTCCGGCGAGAGCAGCCCGTCGACCCCGACACAACGGTGTACATTATACGTCATGATCCGCAGCAATTTCGCCGTCCCCTTTCCGGAGCGCTGACGCGACGATGCGTTCTGGTGCGCCGACCTGTTCCCGCGAGGATGGAACGGACGCTCGACACAGCGCCCCGGCGCGATCGAACTCCCGCCGGGACTGGTGAATTTTCACAGACATCAAGGGTATAACACATTCGTCTGCTCGTCGAACCGCAGATCGAGCAACCCAGAGTGGCCATGCAAACACCCAAGCGGCCTGGGCGACCCGGCATCGGTGTTCGACATGAAAAAGGGCAACCGACTGATGCAAACCGTTCAAGGATTGACCGAGCGCGAAGCGCAGGTCCGACGCGATCGCGGCGAAGGCAACAACCTTGAGTTCGGCACGAGCCGCTCGTATTTCGACATCGCTCGCGCCAACATCGTCAACGTCTTCAACGGAATTCTGATTGCCATCGGGACGTTGCTCGTTGCGCTCGGACGCGTGAGTGATGCGCTGATCAGCATCGGCCCGCTGTTCCTGGCAAACGCCTTCATCAAAACTGGGCAAGAAGTCTACGCCAAGCGCCAGCTCGATCAGATCGCATTGGCCAGTCGTCCGACGGCAACCGTCATTCGCGACGGACAAGAGAAAACGATCGCTCCGGGGGACCTGGTGCGAGGCGACATTCTGCGTCTGCGCGCTGGCGACCAGATCGTGGCAGATGGGATGGTGCTCGGTGAGGGCAGACTCGAGATCGACGAGTCGCTGCTCAGCGGGGAATCCGATCTTGTTCCCAAGCACGGCGGTGATCGACTCCTCTCGGGTAGCTTTTGCGTTGCCGGCGATGCATTCTACGAAGCAGAAAAAGTCGGCGCCCAGAGCTTCGCCAATCAACTGACGGCAGCGGCCAGGACGTTCGTTCTCGTACGGACCCCGCTGCAGACGAAGATAGACTTTGCCGCTCGCATCGTGAGTCTCGTCGTCGTACTGATGAGCATTCTCATCCTCGTGGCGGGCGTGCTCGAGAGTCTGCCGTTTGTGCGGCTCGTGCAGATCTCCGCTGTGTTGACCGCGCAGGTGCCCTACGGGCTGTTTTTCGTGACCATCGTAGCCTATGCGCTCAGCGCAGCGCTGATCGCGAGCCGGGGAGCCGTGGTGCAGCAGATCAACGCCGTCGAATCCTTGAGCAACGTGAACGTGCTGTGCATGGACAAGACGGGCACGCTGACGACCAATCAGCTAAGTTACCATAGTCTGCGGCCGCTGGCGGGAAAGTCCGCAGACGAAGTCGAGAGCCTGCTGGGCACCTTCGTTCACAGCATCTCGGCATCCAACCGCACCAGCGAAGCCATCGCGGCTGGTATCCAGGGCGAAAAGTCCACTCCGGTTGATGAAGTCGCTTTCGCCTCGTCGCGGCAGTGGAGCGCCGTCGCTTTCGATCACAGCGGTCGGCGCGGGGTCTACGTGCTCGGGGCGCTGGAGGCACTCGCGCCGTTCCTGCCAGCCGAAGCGTTGGCTATGGAGGCGCCCATCTCTGCGCAGGTGCAGGAATGGTCCCAGGCCGGGCTGCGCGTGCTGGTGTTCGCGCACAATCCTGACGTCGCCTCTCTTCACAACCAGGAAGACAAGCCCCAACTGCCCCCTCTCGTTCCCTTGGGCGTGATCAGCCTCGGCGATGAGCTCCGCCCGGACGCCCGCGAAACCATCGCCGAGTTCCGCCGCCTGGGGATCCAGATCAAGCTGATCTCGGGAGACGATCCGCAAACCGTTGCCGCCCTGGCGCGGCAGGTCGGGCTGACCGCGGACACGTTGCCGGTTTCCGGCCCTGAGCTGGACCGGATGACCACGGATGAGTTCAATGCGGCCTCGATCGACGGCGTCGTCTTCGGACGCATCGGGCCGCATCAAAAGGAACGGCTTGTCGGCGCTCTCATTGCACAGGGCCACTACGTCGCCATGATCGGAGATGGCGTCAACGACGTGCTCGCCTTGAAGAAGGCGCACGTGGGCATCGCGATGCGGACCGGCAGTGATGCCGCCCGCCACGTCGCCGACATCACGCTGCTGGAAGATTCATTTTCCGCCCTGCGCCCTGCTTTCCAGGAGGGCAAGCGCGTCGTCGCCGGGGTGAGCAGCGTGATGTGCCTGTTCCTGACGCGCATCAGCGTCGCGACACTGCTCATCGTCGCGATCTCGATGCTCGGGCTTGGTTTCCCCTTCGAGCCCGCGCACGTGGCATTGACGTATCTCACCGCGGGAATTCCTTCGTTCTTCCTGATCCTGTGGGCGAAGCCCGACACTCACCAGACCGAGCTACTC
>JBAPMW010000366.1:0-1631 GCA_049278815.1 Hyphomicrobiaceae bacterium | reverse complement strand
GAGGCGGCCGACGGAGACGACCGAGCAGGGCGTTCTTTGCGCCCCACGCGATCAGGTCAGAGGCCACCGGGCGCAAGCCTGGACGCCCTGCTCCTCCTGACGAAGAAGCGAATGGCGAATGGCGAATAGGGCTTGCAACGTTGTATGTACGCTCGCTATTCGCTATTCGCTCTCTTCGAAATGCGCTCCTATCCCCGTACACGGCTTGGCGAGCAGGATTCCCCGCATGAGCAGAGTCCACGGAGCACTTATGCTTGCGGGCAACCTTAGCGCGAGGCCAGCCGGGCGAGGACGGCACGCAGGGCCGCCAGCGGCACGGACCACACCATGCGCCGCCCGGATTGCGCCGGCTGCAGCCGCGCGATGACGGTCGCGGTCCTCGCCTCGTCCGCCTTGCCGTGCTGCGATCGCGCCACGCTCAGCGCGTGATGCAGCGCCTCAATCCCCCCGGCCCGATCGCCAGCGGCGACCAGCAGCTCGCCGCGCAGGCGATGGAGCGATGCGTCGGCGCGCCCTTCGCCCGTACGTGCCGACGTGGCGAGCGCCTCGTCGAGGAGGGAGAGCGCCTTGTCGGTCTCGCCCAGCCTGGCGTGGGCCGCGGCCAACGTCCCAAGCTGGGTGGGCCGGAACAGGCGGGAGCTCATGCCTTCGGCCGTGTCGATGGCCGCGCGCATGGCTGCTATGCCTGAGGGTGGGTCGCCGCGCCGTGCGACGATTGCCCCAAGGGCGAACTCGGCCCAGACTTGGAAATTCCTCAATCTGTGCTCGGCGCAGAAACGCGCGACCTCCTCGGCGCGCACCGGGTCCGGATCGAGCCCTCCGGGAATCGGCGTCAGCAGGTCGGTCACCAGCGCCAGAGCAATCGACAGCGGGTGCTTGGTCTGGCGCGCATGCGCGATCGCTTGCGCAATGGCGGCGCGGCCCTCCTCGGCGCGGCCAAGGGCGTAGTGCACGCCGGCTCCGAACGCCAGAGAGACCACCTGCTGGCTGCCGAATACGTCAAGCGTCGCAGCGTCCTCGGGCATCTCGGCATAGACGTCCAGGCAGCGCTGGAACTCGCGTGCAGCGTCGGGAAACGCGCCCATGGCCATGTGGGTCTGACCCAGGAGGACATGGGCGCGTCCGCGATTGAGGCCGTGGTGCTCCGCGAGCGCGCTGTACTCCTGCGCGACGGCAAGCGCCGGGCCAAGCTCCGCACGACCGTAGTGCACGTTGAAGAGGCCGAGCATCGTCAGCATGTGCTCGGAGACGCTGCCAACGGCCTTGACGAGCGGCTCAGCCCGCTGAAACACCTCAAGGCTTGCCTCCGAGGCATATCCGCTGGCACCCATCATCACCGGGCCGAGCGCCATATGCAGCTCCAGCTCCAGACGCTGCCGCTCGGGAGACGGCGGCAACAGCCGGACGATCCGGATGCCCTCGGAGAGATGCTTGGCCGCCTCGACCAGTGCCCACCCGCGCACGGCGCGGCGGCCGGCTTCGAGCCAGCAGCGAGCCGCCGGCTCCCAGATCTCGGCCTTGGTGAAGTGCTCGGCCACGACCTCCGGCTGCGCGGCCGCGATCTCGGGGAACCGCTCTTGCAGCGCGCTGGCGATGCGCTCGTGCAGGGCGCGCCGCTCAGCCCGCAGCAG
>JBAPMW010000365.1:0-5601 GCA_049278815.1 Hyphomicrobiaceae bacterium | reverse complement strand
GGGCTCACGGCCATCGCCATCGCCCTGGTGGTGGGAAGCATCGTTGGAGTGCTGTGGTTCGGTGCGCGCATGGTGGTGGCGGGCAGCATGACCGGCGGCCAGCTCGGGCAGTTCGTCCTCTATGCCGTGCTGGCCGGGGGCGCACTGGCGGAGCTGTCGGAGGTCTGGGGCGAGCTCGCCTCCGCCGCCGGCGCAGCGGAGCGGATGATGGAGCTGCTGGACACGCCGCCGCTGGTGCGCCCGCCGGCCCGCCCCAGACCGATGCCGCAGCCCCCGTGCGGCACGGTCGAGCTGCGCAATGTGCACTTCGTCTATCCCGCGCGGCCGGACGTATCAGCGCTCAACGGCATAAGTTTCAGCATTGCGAAAGGCGAGACCGTGGCGCTGGTGGGGCCGTCGGGCGCCGGCAAGAGCACGATCTTCAACCTGGTCCTGCGCTTCTACGATCCGCAGTCCGGGCAGGTGCTGGTGGACGGCCTGGCGGTCGACGAGGTGGACCCGCAGGCGCTCCGCTCCCGCATCGCCCTGGTGCCGCAGGAGACGGCCCTGTTCGACGATACCGTGCTGGAGAACATCCGCTACGGCCGCCCCGACGCGCGGCTAGAGGAGGTGCGGCGCGCCGCCATCGAGGCGCACGCCGACGCCTTCGTCCTGGCCCTGCCCGACGGCTACAATACGCGCCTCGGCGAGCGCGGCGCGACCTTGTCGGGCGGCCAGCGCCAGCGCATTGCGCTGGCCCGCGCGGTGTTGCGCGATGCCCCCGTGCTGCTGCTCGACGAGGCGACCAGCGCGCTGGACGCGGAGAACGAGGCTGCGGTGCAACAGGCCCTTGACCGCATTACGGAGAATCGCACGACGCTGGTGATCGCGCACCGGCTGGCCACGGTGCAGCGCGCCGACCGCATCCTGGTGCTGGACCACGGGCGGATCGTGGAGGAGGGGCGCCATGGCGAGCTGGTCCGCAGGGGCGGCCTCTATGCACGGCTCGCCGAGCTGCAGTTCACGCTCGAAGCTGCACAGTAGGTCGGTATGGTTGGTTCCGATATCAAATGAGTAACACATAAGTGTCCGCCGTGCATCACCCCATGAGCTTTGATCGACTCTCACTCGCTTTTGGCTTCTCACCCGGCCCGCACTGCCGCAGCCTACAGACGGGTTGGCGGAACCCGCGAGACGAGGCTGGCAAAGGGGGCGCTCCGGCAGATGCGGGCGTGGGGAAGGTTTGGAAGAGCGGCAGGGGCGGCCCTGGCCGTGCTGGTGGGGCTGTCGGCCCTCTCAGCACCGGCGGCCGCCCAGCGGGCCGACTGGAAGCGCGCGCTGGGCCCCAGCTTCGGTTACAGCTGGTCGGGCCCCGAGCCCAGCGAGCGCCAGTTCATCCGCGCCTGGGAGATAAACCCAGCGCCGGGTCTGCCCACGCTCAGTCCCGGCAACATGGCGCCGCTGAAGTCCGCCATCGCCCGCTACGCGGCGATCGCTGCCAAGGGCGGCTGGCGCCGCCTGCCCAATGTGAAGCTGCAGGCGGGCGACACCCACCCCGCCGTCGTGCTTCTGCGCGGGCGGCTCGCCGCGTCCGGCGAGCTGAAGGACACGGGCACCTCCGACTACTTCGACTACGACCTGGCGCAGGCGGTGCGCAGATACCAGGAGGCCAACGGCCTGGCGCCCACGGGTGTGGTCGAGAAGAGCACCCTGGGCGCCATGAACGTGTCGGCGGCGGCGCGCCTCAAGCAGCTGCGCGCCAACCTGGCGCGACTCTCCGGGCTCGGCAAGGTCCCGCGCAAGCTCATCTTCGTCAACATTCCGGCCGCGCAGATCGAGGCGGTTGAGAACGACAGGGTGGTCTCCCGGCATGCCGGCGTCGTCGGCAAGGTGGACCGGCCCACGCCGCTGCTCAAGTCCTCGATCCAGCAGCTCAATTTCAACGCCGTGTGGCACCTGCCGCCGACGGTGGTCAAGGAGGATCTGATCCCCACGGGACAGAAGATGGCCAAGCGCGGCAAGAGCGTGCTCGTCAAGTTCAAGATCGACGCCTACGGCGCCGGCGGCCGCAAGCTCGACCCCACCAAGGTGAACTGGAACGCGGCGGAGGGGCTCACGTTCCGCCAGCAGCCGGGGCCGGAGAACCCGCTGGGCTTCGTGAAGCTGAACTTCCCCAACGCCCACTCCGTCTACTTGCACGACACACCGGGCCAGTCGGTGTTCGGGCGCAGCTTCCGCGCGGCGAGCTCCGGCTGCGTGCGCGTGTCGGGGATCGACAAGCTGGTGGCCTGGATGGTGGCCGATCAGGGATGGAAGCCCGAGCAGGTGCGGCACATGAAGGAGACCGGGGAGCGCTACGACCTCAAGCTCAAGCACCCGGTCCCGCTCTACTTCGCCTACATCACCGCCTGGGCGACACGGGACGGCGCGGTGCACTTCCGCCGCGATATCTACAACAAGGACGGCGTCGGGAAGCAAGCCGCCGCGCACTGATCTAGACTGAATGACTGTGCACTGCCGGCGGACTTCTGCACGGCAATGGAGAGAGCACGTGGATCACCGCTTGGCAGCGCTGAAGGGCGAGATCGACCAGATCATGTCCGCCGGCCCGATTGGGCGCTGGTCGAATGTCCCCGCCACCTTCCCGTTCAACACCGAGACCGTCGTCTTCAACGCCGACGGCAGCGGGCTCATTACGTTCTGGTCGGCCCTGTCGGGCAAGAGCGTGCAGACCTTCGCGTGGAGCATGGAGGCACCCGGCCGCATCGTCATGCGCTACCGCCTGACGCGCTACGGCGACCAGGCCGAGGACCCGAAGGAGCCCGACGAGACCCCGGAGCTGGCGCCCGTCTCATTCGGCATCGAGGTGGTGATGCAGGAGACCGCAATCGGCGCCTGGCCGGCCCTGGTGAGCGAGGGCAGCGATGTCTTCGACTGCATGCGCTCCGGCCTCTCCAGGACCGAGCCGCCGCTGGGCCTGGTGGAGGCGGCGGCGGAGCGATCGGGCCGGTCGTTCCTCTCGCGCATGTTCTCCTGGACGCGCGCAAGCCGGCACGCGGACGCTAAGGTCGGATAAGGCCGAAGGTCTCGGCTCCCAGCTTGAGGGGGCGGTCCCAGGCCGCCGCCGGCCCTCGATGACGGAACGAGCATCTCTGCCCGCCCCCGGCGTTGGATGAGAGGCGGAGCGGGGCATCTCAATGGCCGACAAGACGAGGCGGACCAGAAGCGGATTGCCATGGGGTCAGACCCTGCGCCCTGCGGGATTCACACATCTCGATCCGGAAGATGGGAGCGGGCGGCAGAGACCCCTCCCCCTAGCGACGGAGGCGCGGCCTCCGGCGCGCGAGGGGGGAGGAAGGAACGCCATGGACTTAGCCGGCCATGGATGTCCTTCCGCGCATGCGCTGCGACACCCCCACCTGCCGCGCCAAGAACGACTTAACCCGCTCCGTCGAGCGCGTTGCGAGGTCGGCATTTGTGGCCCGCGAGCTAAGTCGTGGCGCGGCTTCCTCCCCCCTCACGCGCCGACGGCGCAGGGGGAGGAGTTCCCGCGGCGCCCTCGGAGCAAAAAGACCGCGTAGCACTCGCTCGTCGGCAAGACACTCAGCGACTTGTGTGGACGCCGTAGCCCTGCGGGTCTGACCCCATACTGAGTCGACGGCTCTCTCTCTTAAGGGATTATCCGGGTTGCGCCCTGTACGACCACGGCACAAGTTCGACGATGGTGTCACGATCGACCTGGGCGCGGGCTACGACGGCATCGGCTCCGACGATTTCAGCGCCGTCACCGGCAAGGCAACCGTACGCGTACCGCTGAGCTGATCGCGGGCCGGCCTGATACGGAATTTGCCGAGTGCGCGCCCGCGGCCTCCCAACCGCGGCGCGCACTCGCCGTTTGATCCGGCAGCGGGCCGTCAGTCTTGCTCCTACCACAATTGGGGTATCTAAGCGTGATCGCTTTGCATTACAAAGTAGCGTTTGGGGCCGTCCGGCGCGCGGCCAGATCCTGGGGGACCGCATGAGCGACCTTGAGTCCAAGCAGCGCGGCATCAAGTTCGAGCCCGTCGTCGAGCGGCCTGCGCCTCTGCCTGGCGGCACCTACCTGTCTGTGGGCGTTGTCTGGCCTGCGGCGGTCATTGCGATCGAGCTGGCAACGCGCATGTGCGCGGACGCGTTCTTCGATCCCATGCCCACGGTGTGGCATGCGCTGGCCATCTCCCTGGTGCCGACCAGCAACCTGCTCCTGTGGCTGCGGTTGCGGCAGCCGCCCGGAGCGGACGGCGCACGGGGCGCCGACCGGTGGCTCTTCTTTGCCGGTGGCGCAGCCATCGCCATCGCCGGTTTCTACGCGCTGATCTTCCTGCCGCTGCTGCCGATGGCCATCATCGGCATCGTCATGATGATCGGGCTGCTGCCGATGGCACCCGTTATGAGCTTCGTGGTGGCCCTCCAGCTCGCGTCGCAACTGCGCGCCCGGCTTGCGCCGGTGAAATTGGGGCGGCTCCTGGCCGGCGGCATCGCCGCGGGCCTCGCCTTGCTGCTGGCGCTCGATGTGCCGGCCGCGGCCACGCGCCTCGGCCTGCAATGGGCGAGCAGCAGCGCGCCGTCCGAGCGCGAGCGGGGGCTCACGCTGCTGCGCACGCTGGGCGACCACGATCTGCTCCTGCGCCTGTGCTACGACAGCGCGGGGCGCCCCACAGGGCTGCTCAGCGCGCTGGTGATGCTCGGCGGCCACGGCCTGCTCGAGCCCCAGCAGCGGCAGATCGTGCAGTCGCCGGCCGAGGTGCGCGAGGTCTACTACCGGGTCACCGGCAAGCCGTTCAACGCGCAGCCGGCGCCGTTCAAGGCCGCCCGGCGCGGCGATTTCGCCTTCGATGCCGACCATGGCGGCACCGAGGTCGGGGGCCGCATCAAGGGGCTCGATATCGTCTCGTCCCGCATGGACGTGTCGGTCGCCGGCAACGACGCGGTGGCGTACATCGAGTGGACCTTCGAGTTCCGCAACGCCTCGCTCGTCGACCGGGAGGTGCGGCTGCAGATCGCCCTGCCGCCGGGCGGCGTCGTCTCGCGCGCCACGCTGTGGGTCAACGGCGAGGAAAGGGAGGGCGCCTACGGCGGGCGCGGCGAGGTGCGGGCGGCCTACCGGAAGGTCGCCGTGGTTCAGCGGCGCGACCCGCTGCTCGTCACCACGCGCGGCGCGGACCGCGTGCTGGCGCAGGCCTTCCCCGTGGGACGCAATGGCGGCACCATCAAGCTCAAGATCGGCATCACCGCGCCGCTGGAGCTGATCGAGGCCGGCAAAGCCCGCCTCGTCCTGCCCGCCGTCTTCGACCGCAACTTCTCCTTCCCGAGGGATGTGGGCCACAGCGTGTGGATCGAGAGCAGGCAGCCTCTCGCCCCCGCGCAAGGGCTCGCCGCCACACGTATCGACGGCGGTCTCTTCCGCGTGGCCGGGATGCTCGGCGATGCGGACCTCGCGCGCACGCGTCCGGCCATCACGGTCGAGCGCGATCCGGATACGAGGCCGGTGGTGGCGCAGCTCGGCGAGGGAGAGGCCGTGGTCCAGGAGGTCGTGACCTCGGCACCGTCCAAGCCGGGAGCCCTGATGCTGGTGGTCGACGG
>JBAPMW010000364.1:0-9311 GCA_049278815.1 Hyphomicrobiaceae bacterium | reverse complement strand
GCCGGTTACCCGGACAAGCCGCCTGCCAGCTACCAGCTCAACCGACAATTGGCTGTGTGGAACCTCCCTCCACTGGTCTTCCGCGCCTTCGAGGCGCACTGCAATAAGCGAAAGCGCATTGCACCGAATCCCCGCCATCTGATCCGTGTACATTTGTGCAAGCGCACTGGCGCCGGCTTCTCCCTCTCGCGCCAATGGCACTGCCGTCGGCGCAGGTGCGGACAATTGGCCTCCTCGACGTTTCTGAGTGTTGAGCCAGTCGGAAGGCAGGGTACACGCGATGGTCCATCCTTCTGTTCGGCCCCTGCGGAGCGTACCACTGCGTGAAACAGTTCTTGCTGAGGTTCCGCTGGCGCGGCGCATCCGGCGCGTCGCTCCGTACTCCGCCGCATCTACCGTTCGGCAGAATTTCATAGCCGTGGGATACCGATAGATTCGCCATCAAGGGAGTCGAGGAACCATAGCAAGCGATACTCTTGCTGCGACTCGTACTTTTTTGTGCTTGAGATCGGCACGTCCGTGCCTCGCAGGATCCAGCGTTCCCAAGGAGGACTACATGTTCCAGCCCTCGGTCGCCATCCCAGAGCTCATCTTTCGCGTTGTGCTCGTCTATGCCGGGGTGTTCCTTCTCCTGCGCGTCGCGGGCAAACGGCATGTGGGAGAGCTTGCCCCCTTCGACCTGGTCGTGCTGCTTATCCTGAGCGAGTGTGTACAGAACGCACTCATTGCCGACGACAAGTCCGTAACGGGCGGGTTGATCGCTGCCGCGACTTTGTTCGGCGTCAACCAGGTTGTTGGTCATATAAGTTGGCGCAACAAACGTGCCGAGCGGCTCCTGGAGGGTGCTCCGCGCGTTCTCGTTCGCCATGGACATGTCCTGAAGGATGTGCTGGCCGAGGAGCAGATCACCCATGCGGAGCTTTTGGAAGCCCTCCGCCGGGAAGGCTGCACCTCCCTGAGCAGGGTCCGCTACGCCGTGCTTGAACCCAGCGGAGACATCACCATCGGATTGCGCGCTGAGCGCAAATAGTGGTGCGACAGCTCGCAGCTGTGGCGTGGGCGCCGACGGAGGAACTTCCGTCGATGCGCCGCGTTCGCCCATGAACGGACCGGAGAAAACGCCATGACTGTCAAGACGATGGAGGATCTCTTTGTTGAGACCCTGAAGGACATCTATTACGCCGAAAAGCAAATCCTTAAGGCTCTGCCCGGCATGGTGAAGAAGGCCGGATCGCAGAAGCTCAAAGAGGCGCTCGAGACACACCGGCAGGAGACAGAAGGGCAGGTCGATCGGCTCGACCGGGTCTTCAAGCTGTTCGATATGCCGCCGCGTGGCAGGAAGTGCGAGGCGATCGAAGGCATCATCGCGGAGGCCAAGGAGCACATGAAGGACATTGAGGACGCCAATGTCCTCGATGCCGGGATGATCGGCTCAGCCCAAGCCGTCGAGCACTACGAGATCACCCGATACGGGACCCTCATCGCTTGGGCGAAACAGCTGGGTCGGGACGAGGCCATCCGGTTGCTCGGAGAGAACCTCGAACAGGAGAAGCACGCGGACAAGTTGCTGACCGAGATCGCGGAGTCGGCCGTCAATCGGAGGGCCGCCGCGTAAAGGCGATGCGCCGCTGTCGGAATTGATGACCGCCCGGCGGGCAGGACATCGATGCGAGCGCCGCCGTCGCAGGCGTAGGTTGGGCCGAGCGACAGCGAAGACCCAACACAATCAAGGATGCCTCGCCAAGTGTTGGGTCTGCGCTTCGCTTGACCCAACCTACGATTCCCGGTCCCCACGCGTCCAGCACCAGGCGGCGGGCGCGGTATTCGCCGTAGCGATCCATCCCGAGGCGAGCTACGGCAGAGACGGGAAGTCCGGGCGGCGCCAGGCGTGCACCATGTCGCGAAGGCACTCCGGTGCGAGCACCTCGACCTGGTCGCCCCACACGTAGAGGTGCCAGCACATCTCCAGATGCCCCGATGCGGAGAAGCGCACGATCAGCGAGCCGTCGGCCTGCTCCTCCATCTGCTGGGACCGGTGGAACTCGAAGCCGCGCGCATGCGCTGCCGCGTCGGGCAGGAAGCGCCACACCACCTCGCCGAACTCCTCCTCGTTCTGGAACACGCCGAAGGCGCGATCGGCGAACGCCTTGAGGTCGAAGGCAGGGTCGCGCTCGAAGGCCTCCTTCCCGACCTCGGCAGAGCGGATATTCTCGACCACATAGAGTCGCATCGGCCCTGCAGCTTCGCGCGCGGAGCACGCGACCAGGTAGCGGCGCAGACCCCACAGCAGCCCATACGGTTGAAGCTTCCGGGCCCGCGGTGTGGCCTCATCGCGCGCGCGGTACTCCACCTCCAGTATCCGGCACGCCTTGATGGCCTCCGAAATGGCGACCACGATCGTGCGCTCGATCCGCTGCCGCGGTCCGGGCCGCGCCGCCAGCCCCTGCGCTTCGAGCAGCGCCTCGAGGTCGGTCTCGATCCGCGCAGCCTGCGCCCGCGGCACCAGCGCCAGGACCTTCTCGCGTACCCCCAGCAGGTTCTCCGCTTCGACGGTGAGGCCCGAACGCGCCATGGTCTCCGCCGCCAGGTCGAGGGCGGCAAGCTCGTCGGCCGAGAGCGTCATGAGATCCCTGAGCGCGCCGGAGGGCAGCCGCCAGCGCCTACGCCCGTCCGTGTCGTTGGCAACGTCGGTGTCCGGGAACTGCGACTCCAGCATGCGCAGCATGCGCTGTGCGGTGCGCTTGGAGATGCCGAAGCGCTCCATCACGTCGTCGATCGTCACGCCGACATGACGCCCCGCGGCCATGGTCGCGAGCCCAATGAGCTCGCCTGCCTTCGAATACGACACAGCCCCACCCCCGTGACCGTCGCCGTCGGAAACTCTGACGGCTGGCACACATGGGTGACAGAATTTGTCACCTTGCCCATCTGTACGCCGATCACGGTCGAAAAGACACGCCCCGACCGGCGCGGCGGTGCAGTCCTCTTCGCCTTCGCCCGGGCAGCGGAGCGCTTTCCGGGTGATATGAGGCAGAACATCCATCTGCACGACCGGCCTGGCAGTCAATATAGACGCTCGAAGCTGCTGCCGGGATTCGATGGGTGACTCGCTGCGGCTGACCGCGTGCTCCGACCGCTGTCGGGCAGGCAGCTGACGCGTCTCATGCTTGTCCGTTACTGCTTCCGGTAGAGCCAAAGGGTGGTCGGAGCGAGAAGCAGCGTCAGCAGGACCGGTGCGCTCAGCGCCAGGGCGATCTGGCCGAAGCTTGCACCGCCATCCATCGACGCGCGGATAGCCGTCGCCATCAGGGACACCGGATTGACGTCGACGAACGCCCGCAACCAACCCGGCATGGTCGCCGGATCGACCATGATGTTGGAGGCGAAGACGAGCGGGAAGAGGAACGAGAAGCCGATCGTCATCACGGTCATCGGGGTTCGAAGGAGCAGTCCAAGGACGATGAATATCCAGCCCGTGCCGAAGCCGATCGCCAGGAGCAGCAGAAGCGATGCAAGGACGCCAACGATGCCTGCCTCGGGCCGATAGCCGAGAATGAGCCCGATCGTGAGAATGATGACCGCGGCGATGAGGTGGCGCAGCACATCGCCCACCATCAATCCGGCGAAGGGTGCGAGCGACCAGATCGGCAGCGAGCGGAAGCGATCGAAGAGGCCCTTGTCGAGATCGGTGGAAAGGCCCATGCCGGAGTAGACCGCATTGAAGACGACCGTCTGCACGAGAATGCCGGGCAGGAAGAACTGAAGGTATTCGCCCGGTGACCCGGCGAGCGCACCCCCGAACACGAAGGTGAAGAGCAGCGTGAACATGATCGGCGTCATGACCAGGTCGAACAGCTGCTCCGGCACATGGCGGAACTTCAAGACAGCGCGCCAGCCAAAGACGAGCGCGTTGGAGAACGCGGATGGCCGAGGCGGGCGTGCGACGGGCTCGAAGCGGGCAAGTGACAGGATATCAGCCATTGTAAGGCCTAGCTCTTGGACGTTGCGTGGCCGGTGAGGGCGAAGAACACCTCATCGAGGCTTGGGTTTCCCAAGGCGAAGTCGCCGAGCTCGATGCCGCTGGCCATGAGGGCGGCCACCGCCTTGTTCGCCGCGACCGCGTCGCCAACAGCGATGGAGAGTCTCGCGTCCTCCAGGCTGCGCTGAGCGGCTCCGCCGAGTTGCGCCTCGAGCAGTCGCGCGGCTTCATCGAGTCGAGCCGGGTCGACGAGCGCAACGTGAAGACGGCCGGACCCGATCGCCGCCTTCAGCTCGCGGCTGGTCCCTTCCGCAATCTTGCGGCCATGGTCGATAACGACGATGCGCTCGGCGAGCTGATCGGCTTCCTCGAGATATTGCGTTGTCAGCAGAACCGTGACGCCCGATGCCGCCAGATCGCGGATCATGCGCCACACGCTCTGGCGTGCTTTCGGATCGAGCCCGGTGGTGGGCTCATCGAGGAACAGCACGCCGGGTGTCACGATCAGCGAGGCGGCGATGTCGAGCCTGCGCCGCATGCCGCCGGAATAGGACTTCACCTGCTTGCCGGCGGCGTCCGCCAGGTCGAACGCGGCGAGCAGCTGGTCGGCCCTGTCCTTGGCAGCCCGGCCGCGAAAGCCCCACAGGCGGGCAAGGAGGATGAGGTTCTCGCGGCCCGTCAGATCCTCGTCGAGCGAGGCGAACTGACCGGTCATGGCGATTGCCGCGCGAACGGCCTGCGGCTCGGCGACGAGATCATGACCCATGATGCTGGCCGTTCCGGCATCGGGCCTTGCGATGGTCGCGAGCAGGCGCATAAGGGTCGTCTTGCCCGCGCCGTTGGGCCCGAGGACCGCAAAGATCATGCCGCGCGGCACGTCGAGGTCGATCCCGTCGACGGCGCGAATGTCGCCGAAGCCCTTGCACAGGCCTCGAGCGCAAACGGCAAGGTCTGCTCGATCGGCCCGTCCCGCGATGGTTTCGAGAGGTGGTGAAACGCTCATGGCGATTGCCATCGTCCTCGACGTCGTTGGCTGGAGGCTCAGGATTGAGACAGCATTGCGACCCCGCGGCGCCGAGCTTCGCTCACAACGGCGCCTTTTCGTTCTACGGGCAGCGGCAGAGGGGTGGATTTCCTAGCCGAGACCGCCGTTGTTGTCGATGGGCCGCCGTGTCGGGATGCGGCCGAATTCCGCGACGGTGCACGAGCCTGACAAAGATTTGGAGCAAGGCGCTCGGCCTCACGCCGGCGGCCAGCCGGCCCTGGCGCGCACGGCGCGCGCCGCCTCCTGGGCCTCGTGCACGGCCGCAGCGTGATCGAGCGCGGTGAACCGGCCGCCTCGGTGCAGGATGCGGCCGTCCACCATCACCGTGTCGATGTTGCGCGGCTGGGCGAGCGAGACCAGCGCCTCGTAGGGGTCGCCCACGGGCGTCAGGTTGATGTCTGTGGTGCGTACCAGGATGACGTCGGCGCGCTTGCCCGGCGTCAGCGAGCCGGTGCGGTCGGCGATGCCGAGGTCCACGGCACCGTCCAAGGTGGCGAGCTGGACCAGGCGCTTCATGGTCAGCGGTACCTTGGCGCCGATGCGGTGCTGGTGCAGCGCGAACAGCAGGCGCAGTGCTGAGAACGGATCGCAGGTGTAGTTGGTGGTGTGGTCGGTGGAGAGGCTCACCTTGATGCCGGCCTCCAGCAGCTCGGCGAGCTGGATCACGCCGACGCTGGCGGACCGGCGCGCCTCGCCGGGGGGTGAGGTGGAATAGCGCACGTCGCGCATCTTGAGGACGGCGCGCTCCTCCGGCGTGGTGAGCAGCGGATGCACGAGCTGCACGTCCGATCCCAGCAGCCCGGCTTGCTCCAGCGCCATGATGGGGCTGGCGCCCGAGGTGTGCATGGTGATGGGCAGCCCCAACGCCCGCGCGCCTCCCCAGTCCCGCCTCAGCATGTCGATGGTGACGACGCCGCGCGCCCCGGACCCGCCGACGTTCAGCGCACCAAGGTTGCGCGAGCAGATGCCGAGCGTAAGCAGCCCGTCGCCCGGCAGCCAATCGCGCTTCACGCGCGCCACGTCCGCCATGTTCATGGGGCTGTCGTCGGGCATGCCCTGCGCCGGGCCGTAGGCGAAGCGCCCGCGGATGCCGGTGTCGCGCATCGCGGCAAGCTCGGCGTCGGCATGCTGCGGGCCTCTCACGTTGTGTGCCCAGTTGTGCACCGTGGTGACGCCGGCATGCAGAGCTTCGGCGATCCCGAGGCGGACGCTGCGGTAGCTGTCCTCCGCCGTCAGATGCACGCCGAGCCGGCTGGTGACGGGGAAATAGCCGAAAGCGCCGGCGTCCGATCTGACGAACGGCCGGAACAGGCTGGTCCACAGGTGCCAGTGCGTATCGACGAAGCCAGGCATGCAGATCATGCCGCTGCCGTCCAGCACCTCCGCACCCGTCGCATCGACATGGCGCCCGACGGCGACGATGACACCGTCGTTCACGCGCAGCTCGCCGGGTGAGAAGTCGCCGAGGCCCGGGTCCATGGTGAGGACCGTAGCACCGCGGATCACGAAGCTTCCGCGCGTCGGCAGGGACGCCGCAGGGCCGGCGGCCGTACGCGCGGGCGGCGGTGTGGTCCCGGCCTGCTGGGCGCCACCTGGCGCGGCAGCGGCGGCCAGCGCGCCGAGCGCAGCAGCCCCTTTGAGCATGGAACGACGGCTGACACGGCGGCCCAACATGGCGCGATCTCCCCAGGTCTCGTGGCGTTTCTTGTCGGCCCAGACTAGCCTGCCCGCCCGCCGCCTGCCAGCACGCTGCGGATCGATCCGGCTAGAGTCGTCGATCGACCGGTTGGGATGAAACGAGAAGGCGCAAGCCCCAGTGGGACATGCGCCTCGTCTTCCAGCCCCGGAAGGCCTCGCCTCTCGGCTCAGCCCCCGGCCTTGCTTACATCAGTGCGTCACGCGCTCGCCCTCGGTGCCGGGAGTGGGCGGGACGCCCGCGGTCGGCGTCTCGTCCTCGATGGCGATGGGCTTAGGCATGCGCTGCAGCGCCGCCCTGAGCACATCGTCCATGCGCGCGGCCGGGATGATGTGGAGGTGGCTCTTGATCTCGTCGCTGATCTCGGCGAGGTCCTTCACGTTCTCCTCGGGGATCACGACCGTCTTGATGCCGGCCCTGAGCGCCGCCAGCATCTTCTCCTTCAAACCTCCGATGGGCAGCACGCGGCCGCGCAGGGTGATCTCACCCGTCATGGCCACATCCTTGCGTACCGGAATGCCGGTCATGATCGAGACGATGCCGGTCACCATGGCCACGCCGGCCGACGGCCCGTCCTTGGGGGTGGAGCCCTCGGGCACGTGGACGTGGATGTCCTTCTTCTCGAACAGCGAGGCCGGAATGCCGAAGTCATTGCTGCGCGAGCGCACGTAGGCGTTGGCGGCCTGGATCGACTCCTTCATCACGTCGCGCAGGTTGCCGGTGACGGACATCTTGCCCTTGCCGGGCATCATCACACCCTCGATGGTGAGGATCTCTCCGCCCACCTCGGTCCACGCCAGGCCGGTGACGATACCGACCTGGTCCTCCAGCTCGACCTCGCCGTAGCGGTATCTGGGCACGCCCAGGTAGTGCTCCAGGTTCTCCGCCGTCACCTTTACCGCCGTGTGGGTTCCGACCAGGATCTCCTTCACCGCCTTGCGCGCCAGCTTGGCGATCTCGCGCTCAAGATTCCGCACGCCCGCCTCGCGGGTGTAGCGGCGGATGAGGGTCTTGAGCGCCTCGTCGCTCACCTCCCACTCCGCCTCCTCCAGGCCGTGACTCTGGCGCTGGTTGAGGATCAGGTGGCGCTTGGCGATCTCGATCTTCTCATCCTCGGTGTAGCCGGCGAGGCGGATGATCTCCATGCGGTCCAGGAGGGCCGGCGGGATGTTCATCGTGTTCGCGGTGGTCACGAACATGACGCTGGAGAGATCGTAATCGACCTCCAGGTAGTGGTCGTTGAAGGTGTGGTTCTGCTCCGGATCGAGCACCTCCAGCAGCGCCGCCGCCGGGTCGCCCCGGAAGTCCGAGCCCATCTTGTCGATCTCGTCCAGGAGGAAGAGCGGGTTCACCTTCTTCGCCTTCTTCATGGACTGGATGACCTTGCCGGGCATCGAGCCGATGTAGGTGCGCCTATGCCCGCGGATCTCGGCCTCGTCGCGCACGCCGCCTAGCGACATGCGCACGAACTCACGGCCCGTGGCGTTGGCGATCGACATGCCGAGCGAGGTCTTGCCCACGCCGGGAGGGCCGACGAGGCAGAGGATCGGGCCCTTGAGCTTGTTGGTGCGCGTCTGCACCGCGAGATACTCGACGATGCGCTCCTTCACCTTCTCCAGGCCGTAGTGCTCCTTGTCGAGGATCTCCTGGGCCTCGGTGAGGTCCTTCTTGACCTTGCCCTTGACGCCCCAGGGGATCGACAGCAGCCAGTCGAGGTAGTTGCGCACCACCGTGGCCTCGGCCGACATCGGGCTCATCTGCTTGAGCTTCTTCAGCTCAGCGAGGGCCTTGTCGCGGGCCTCCTTGGAGAGCTTGGTGTTCTCGATCTTCTCCTCGAACTCGGCGATGTCGTCGCGCTCCTCGCCGTCGCCCAGCTCCTTCTGGATGGCCTTCATCTGCTCATTCAGGTAGTACTCGCGCTGGGTCTTCTCCATCTGGCGCTTCACGCGCGAGCGGATCTTCTTCTCGACCTGCAAGACCGAGATCTCGCTCTCCATCAGCGTGTAGACGCGCTCCAGCCGCTCGGAGATGGTGGTGATCTCCAACAGCTCCTGGCGGTCCGCGATCTTGATGGCAAGGTGCGAGGCAATGGTATCGGCAAGCTTGGAGTAGTCCTCGATCTGGCCGATGTTGGCCAGCACCTCGGGCGAGATCTTCTTGTTGAGCTTGACGTAGTTCTCGAACTGGGACCCAGCCGAGCGGGCCAGCGCCTCGATCTCGTCCTTGGCGCCCTCGGCCTCCACCACCGGCTCGATCTCGGACTCGAAGTAGTCGGGATTGGGGACGTAGCGGACCACCCTGGCGCGCGCCGTGCCCTCGACCAGCACCTTCACGGTGCCGTCCGGCAGCTTGAGCAGCTGCAACACGGAGGCGAGCGTGCCCATCTGGTAAATGGCGTCGGGCGCAGGATCGTCGTCGCCCGCATTCCTCTGCGCGGCCAGCAGAATCTGCTTGTCGGCCCGCATTACCTCTTCCAGGGCGTTGATCGACTTCTCGCGGCCGACGAAGAGCGGCACGATCATGTAGGGGAAGACGACGATGTCGCGGAGTGGCAGGACCGGGTAGGTCTCCTTGCCCCCCTTCTCTTTCAC